>JBOGLY010000178.1:0-6593 GCA_050746425.1 Acidobacteriaceae bacterium | reverse complement strand
ACGCCGAGCAACGCGGCGCGCTCAAACCGGGCGGCACCGTGGTTGAGGCGACGGCCGGCAATACAGGGGTCGGCCTGGCATTCATTGGAGTCCGCAAAGGTTATCAAGTGGCCCTATTTGTGCCAGAAGGCTTTGCGGAAGAAAAATGCGTTCTTATGCGTGGCTTTGGCGCAACGGTGCAACGCACTCCGGAAGATGAGGGCATGCAGGGGGCGATTCGCCGGGCGCTCGATTATGCCCGCTCTATCCCCGGCGCGTGGATGGCCCGACAATTCGACAATTCAGCCAATCCCGATTTCCATTTCCAGACCACGGCGCGGGAAATTCTCAATCAGATGGACAACCGCGTAGACGCTTTCGTTGCCGGCGTCGGCACCGGAGGCACGTTCACCGGGATTGCGCGGAGATTGCGCCAGGAGCTGGGGAAGGTCTTCACGGTAGCCGTTGAAACCGAGGGATCGGTTTTGCAGGGCGGCAGCCCCGGAAAGCATAAGGTCGAGGGAATTGGCGTCAGTTTTATTCCGAAGACGTTCGATGCGTCGGTTTGCGATTCAGTCGTGAGCGTGAACGACGACGATGCATTCGCAATGGTGCGCCGGCTGGCAACGGAAGAGGGCGTTCTCGGTGGTTCCAGCGCTGGGGCGAATGTGTTTGCATCGCTGGACCTGGCGCGGACCATGCGCCCAGGGCAGCGGATCGTGACCATTATTCCGGACTCTGCCGAGCGATATCTCTCGAAGCAAATATTCGATGGCGGCCTCTGACGATTTCGCTGAAACATTCCGATCCAGAAACCTCGCAATTTCTAAGGACAAAACAATGGCTGAAAGGAAAAAAGGTTTTTCCACCCGCGCAATCCACGACGGACAGACTCCCGACCCATCGACGGGCGCGGTCAATGTACCCATTTTTGCCACCTCCACGTATGTGCAGGAGGAGATTGGCAAGAACAAAGGGTACGAGTATTCTCGCGTCTCGAACCCAACTCGGACGGCGCTGGAAGAAAATTTTGCGTCGCTCGAAGGCGGGCGATCGGCACACGTGTTTGCCAGCGGCATGGCGGCGATCGCCGCGCTTTGCACAATGATGAAAAGCGGCGACCATGTTGTGTGCAGCGATAATATGTACGGCGGTACAACGCGTTTATTCAACCAGGTGCTGACGCGATACGGCTTGGAATTCACCTACGTCGATACTTCGGATGCGAAGAATGTCGATGCCGCCATTCGTCCGAACACCCGACTGGTACACATTGAAACTCCGACGAATCCGATGCTGGCGCTTACCGATATTGCCGCAGTCGCGGAGGTCTGCCACCGGCATGGCGTCGACTTAAGCGTCGATAACACCTTCATGTCGCCATATTTTCAGCGACCCATTGAATTTGGCGCGGACATCGTTATGCATTCGACGACAAAGTTTCTGAACGGCCACTCCGATGGGCTGGGCGGAGTGCTGATCGGCACCAAGCCGGAGCACGCAGAGACATTCGGCTTTGTGCAAAAATGCACCGGCGGCATTCTGTCGCCATTTGAAGCATGGCTACTGCTGCGAGGGGTGAAAACGCTGGCCGTCCGAATGCGTCAGCACGATGCAAACGGACGCGTCGTCGCTGAATGGCTGAACAAGCACGCAAAAGTACGTCGCGTTTTTTATCCGGGATTGTCCACCCATCCGCAACACGAACTGGCCCGGCGGCAGATGTCTGGATTTGGATCGATGCTGAGTTTCGATCTGGAATCGCGCGAAGCGGCGAACCGGATGTTGCGCAAGGTGAGGATCTGCAGCCTGGCCGAATCGCTCGGCGGCGTTGAGACCCTTATCTCTCACCCGGCTTCAATGACACACGCCGCAATTGGCGAAGAAGGTCGGCGCAAGCTTGGCATTACGGATGGGCTGGTGCGACTTTCTGTTGGAATTGAAGATGTCGAAGACATTCTCGCCGATCTGGACCAGGCGCTGGCGGAGGCTTAGAGCATTTCTCGTGGTGGTGTGGAGCGCAGGCATCAGGAAGTCCGTCATCCCGAGCGAAGCGAAGGATCTCTGTATTTGCTTGACGAACCAACCGCAATGCATGGATTCTTGGCTTCGCTCAGAATGACGAGCTATATTTTCGGGCGCCGGCTGCGTGAACAATCAGTCCTTCGACTTTTTTCGTATTTCTATGTTCAATCGCTTGATCTTTTGATTCAGCGTGGAAAGAGGAATGCGGAAGGCCTCCGCTGCGTCCGTCTGGTTCCAGTTGCAGCGCTCCAGCCGGTCCGTGATGATGTGCTTTTCTATCTCCTCCAAAATTTCAAATAGCGATGCATCCGGGTTCTCGTCGAGCAAGCTGGAATCGTAACTGCGTCCGGTCAGATGGTCCGGCAGCAGGCCTTTCGGAATGGTTTGATCGGTAGAGAGCACGACACAGCGCTCAATCACATTTTCCAGTTCCCTCACGTTGCCGGGCCAGGAATAGTCGATCAGCGAGCGCATCGTTTCCGGGGAAATAATGCGCAAAGGAAGTTGGTTTTCCTCGCAAAAGCGCTTCAGGCAGTGCGCCACCAGCAGCGGAATATCTTCCTTGCGATTGCGCAGGGGAGGCAGGTCGATCGTGATCACATTCAACCGATAAAACAGGTCCTCACGGAAACGGCCTTCGCGGACCGCCTGGCGGAGATCGGAATTCGTCGCGGCGACAATGCGCACGTCCACCTGCAACTCCTGTACGCCGCCAACCAGCATAAATTTGCGGTCCTGTAAAACTCGCAGCAATTTGGCCTGCGTGTCCAGCGCCATGGTGCCAATTTCGTCCAGGAACAACGTGCCCCCGTTGGCAATTTCGAACAGCCCCTTCTTCGACGCGATGGCGGAGGTGAACGCTCCCTTGACGTGGCCGAAAAGCGTGCTCTCCAGCAGGTCCGACGGGACCGCCCCGGTATGTACGGGGACAAACGGCTTATCGCGTCGCGGCGAATGCGAATGTATGGCTTTCGCGATCAACTCCTTGCCGGTGCCGCTTTCGCCCTGCACCAGCACCGTCGAGCGGCTGGGTGCGACTTGACCGACCAGGTCGAGCACCACCTGCATCGGCTCGCTTTTGCCGATGATATTTTCGAAACTATAGCGCTGTTTCAGCGCGCGCTTCAGTTGGATGTTTTCCGTTTCGGCGCGGTGCTGCCCAATTGCTCCGCGAATATCGGCGAGAAGCTTTTCGTTGTCCCAGGGCTTTTGGATGAAATTGTTGGCGCCGAAGTGCATCGCTTCAACCACGTTCTGCACCGTGCCATACGCGGTAATCATGATCACGGGAAGGTTTGCGTGTCGCGCGCGGATCGCCTGAAGAACTTCAAATCCGCTTTGCCCGGGAAGGGCGAGATCGAGCAGCGCCAGATCGAAAACCGATTCTTCCAGCGCTTTCAAGCCCTTGGCGCCGTCAGTGGCAGTCGCGACCTCAAAGCCTTCCATCTCCAGCAGTAGCTGCAGCGATTCTCGAATGGCGGCTTCATCGTCGATGATGACGATGCGTGGTCGCAGAACGCTGTCGATTTCTGGAGAAGAAGTTTCGCGCATAACCTCAGGCATGAACGGGCTTCCTCAATTTAGGAAATTGCAGATGAAATGTTGTGCCGTGGCCAACTTTGCTGTCCACCTGGATCTTGCCGGCGTGCTCTTGAATAATTCCATAGCTCACCGAAAGTCCCAGCCCGGTGCCGCGGCGCTGACCTTCCGCCACTGTCGATTTTGTGGTGAAGAATGGGTCGTAGATACGGCGCAGGTTTTCAGCCGCAATGCCCGAACCCGTGTCGCCGATGATCACCTCGATTTGTCCGTTGTCCATCGTCTCCACGCGCAATACGCCGCCTTCAGCCATGGCATCTTTGGCGTTCAAAAATAAGTTCAAAAATACCTGCTGCAGTTTTCCCATGTTGCCTAGTATGTCCGGCAATTCCGGCTGCAGGGCAAGGTCGATGGCAATGTTCGCCGTGTTGAATTGATGTTGCAGCAGCGCCAGCGTTTCTTCAAGAATATGGTTTACGCTGATCGGTTTGAATTCAATGGTGCTGGTGCGGGAAAAATTCAGCAGGCTGTTGACGATCTCAGAGGCGCGAAATGTCTGCTGCGTAATTTTATCCAGCAGTGGCGCAGTACGTTCGTCCCCGCGAATCTGCTTGGCCATCATCTGCGTGTAGCTGGAGATGACAGCAAGCGGCGTGTTCACCTCATGCGCAATCCCAGCCGCCAACAGTCCGATCGAGGACAATTTGTCGGCCTGCATCAGTTGGCTTTCCAGTTGCACCCGTTCCGTGATGTCGTCCACAAGAATGATGCGGCCGACGGTGGTGAAGTCCTTATCGACCAGTGGAGCGATCGTGATGTTCGCGTTGCGGATTTCTCCAGCGCGCGTGGCCAGTTGAAATTTGTAAAGCGTATGCACGCCGCTTTCATGTTTCACGCGGTCGTATTCCGCCAGAAAGTCCGCCGGAAACAGGTTCGCCATCGGCTGGTTCAACGCTTCCGAACGCGGCACCGCATACATGGATTCCATCTGCGCGTTCCAACTGTCGATGCGATCGGCCAGATCGACTGCCAGAATTCCGATGTTGATGGACTCGACAATGTTCTCGTTGAATTCCTTCAACTGTTCATATTCATCGATTTTTTCTTCCAGCCTGGCGTACAGGCGCGCGTTCTGGATTGCGATGCCAACGTAGCTCGCCAATGTTTCCAGCAATTCCACGTCCTCGCTGGAAAGGAAATCCCCGGTCGTGGTGCGGCCCAGCCCCAGCACCGCGATTGTGCGCTGCTGCACCCGGCAGGGAAGATAGTAGTTCAGGTCGAGCAGCGCGACGGCGCGCTGTTGGGTCGCGGTCAGGTGAGGAGCGTTCTGGGTGCTCTCCAGAAAAATGTGCGAGCCGTCCTCGCGGCCGTCGAAGCGAAGAAATCCTGTATCCAGATCGCCGGTATGGCTAAGCGCCATCGCTGGAATTCCATGGCTGGCCGCCAGTCGGAAACTCGCGATGCGCTCGCCTTGCTCGCCGTCAAGGAAAACGCCGACCCGGGCAACCTGCAAAATGCGAGGCAGCCGGTCGACCAATGCATTCAGCAAGGCGCGCAGATCGGTTTGCGTGTTGAGGCTGCGGGCAAATTCGACCAGGGTGGCGCGCGAGTCGAGCCGCTTGCGATCGAAAATGCGATCCACGCGGTCCTGGATGGCCCGCTTGATCGGCTCGAAAATCAGCGCAACCACGATGATCGCGATCGCCAGTCCCCATCCGCCCGTCGCCGGCAATTTCTTGTGCACCACTTCACCGGCGAACGCGACCACCCCAAAAGAAATCGCAACCAGCGTTCCCGTTGCCAAGGTGTACGTCACGCCGCGTTTGAAGATCAAATCCACGTCCATCAGTCGATAGCGGACGATCGCATAGCTGAAGGTCAGCGGAAGAAATACCAGACACAGCACT
This sequence comes from Acidobacteriaceae bacterium, assembly GCA_050746425.1. Classification (GTDB taxonomy): domain Bacteria; phylum Acidobacteriota; class Terriglobia; order Terriglobales; family Acidobacteriaceae; genus JAKAAZ01. Next base: position 1,143 of record JBOGLY010000178.1, on the reverse strand, counting down.
CCGAGCTGGCTCAACCGCGTAGGCGCCGATGCCCCGGCAACCAGATATGGAATCGCATACAGCAGAGTGAACGGGGCGACCGCCAGCAGAGTGCCGCGAGTCAGCCATTTCAGTTGCTGTCGAGTGAGCGGGTTGTCCGCCCGGCGATAGTTGATAAAAAACACCAGCGCCGCCGCCACGTAATAGACGGTCATGTAGCCGATCGCGACCTGGTTCAACCGGTGATACAGCAGTTCCGTCGCCGACCATAGCTGAATCGCCGCGATGAACAGCCCCATTACTACGATTCCTGGAACGTAGAGCAGCCAGGCCATCCGGCGCCGGCGTAATGTCGGATTGCGTTCCGGAAATGTGAATGCGAAGTGCAGTAAAAGCGCAGGTTGGGCCGCGCTCGCCGCAATGTTGCCCCAGAAAATGAACCAATCGAACAGGTTCAGCTTTCCTGTGTAATTGAACGCGTAGAGAACGAAGGATGCCAGACAGAATATGTAAAAGTGGACTGAACGAGGCGCTGTCCAACGGCGGAACAAGATGTAGAGGCCAATCAACAGATAGACCAGCGCAATCATCCGCAAACCGAGGTTGATGCCTCGGTCTTTCGGCGCAAGAATCACGGGAATTTCCAGCCGAATCCCGGCGCGGGTGATCGAATACGTCGCCTTGGTCCAGATGCCAGTCGCGAACAGTTGACGTTGCAGCGCGGAAATCCGCCGCGTGGGATGGTTGTTGACCGCAGTGAGCAGATCGCCTGCTTCGATTCCCGCACGGTCGCCGGGACCATGCGGCAATACCTTTTGCGCAACCAGCCCGCTGGGTGCCTCCGCCCACCAGACCAGGTCCGTCGGAGTCTGGAACTGGCTCTCGTGGCTATAGTTGATCGCCGCCAGAACGACTGCGGCAAGCGTCAACACCGCCAGCACAACGGCTGCGATCCGGAATGGAATGTTCCGCGGCATAGTTTCCCGGGGCACTTCGAGGCTTGTCCTTCCGCGTCAGAATGCCAGGAATCGGGTGGTTTTTCTGAGGCAGGCTATTTACTGTTGTGCAACTTGTGTGCCACACCCGGACGGTCGCTCTTCAAGGATTTGACCCTGTGGATGCCATGTTTGAGGCAAATCTCCAAATCAGTTTGACGCTCGTTAC
>JBOGLY010000177.1:0-6623 GCA_050746425.1 Acidobacteriaceae bacterium | reverse complement strand
GGACGGCATCCTCCATCAGATTGAGCGCGGCCCGGCGCTGGTCCCTCATTTCCACAGATGCAGCGACCTGATAGGCCGCCGATGCGAACCGGCCCAGGTTTTCCAGTTGACGCAGATCCTCAGAATCGAATTTGCGGCGATTGTCGTGCGTGATCGCCCATATCGTACCAACCGCTTTTCCCGCTACGTAAAACGGAACCAGCAGACCCTCTTCGGCCAGTGGCGTGGCCTGCAACAAATAGGGATATCGTTGCTCCCAATGCTTGAACAAAAGCGGTGCATTGCGGTCCAGCACGTCGCCGCACGGCCCGAAGTCCCGTGGCGTTCCCCCGCCGAGATGCGGTCGCCATGCGCCGGCGATAGCGGCCCAATAGAAGTTCTTTCCATCCTCCGTCAGCAGGCTCATACCCGACGAATCGCATTGGAAGATGTTCAGAATTGTATCGGCCAGGGCCTGGAGAATGGTGCGCGGAGAATCCGCGAGGGCCTGCATCAAGGCTGTCAAGGCCCGGTTTTCTCTCTCGTAGTCGGGCGGTCGCGAGGGGCGGCGTGTCAATTCTTCAGTGCAGAGAATCGACTCCAAAGGAACAGGGCTGTCCCTGGGAAAAGTGGATTGCGGCCTCTGGTTGACTTCTAGAAGGAGGTGTTCAGCCATTGCCTGCCTCCTTTCCTTCCTGCTCGAATTCTAGCGGATATCGCCTGGGTTCGTTAAAGCGCTGACAAAGCTCATTGATTTCTTTCTTCAATTCAATCATCCGCACTTCGCGCCCCACCGCAAGACGATTGAACCGCATCAGGTCTTCCGTGTTGGCGCGAAGCTCGGCATGAGTTTCATTCAGCGCCGCCTCCGTGTGCCGCCGCGCTGTCACGTCCTCCATAGCCAGCAGGATCATCGGCCGCGCGTCCGCCGGTTGAACCAGCCTGCGCGCATTCAGCAGCATTTTTCGATGGCCGATGCCCTCAAAGTCGTGTGCTACCTCGAAGTCCGTCACGAATTCTTCCTTCGGTATTACCCGCTCCAGCAATGTACGCAGCGCGGGGATGTTCCACTGACCGTTGCCCAGGTCGTAGACGAACCGATGAAGCGTTTCCTCCGACGATACTTTAAAAGTGTCGAGAAACGATTGGTTCGCCGTGACGACTCGCAGGTCGGCGTCGAGCGCCAGCAGCGGTTCCCGCACGGTGTCGATAATGCCGCGGGAGAACTCGGAAGACTTCCGCAGTTGCTCGCTGGCGGACTTCATCGCGTCGATGTCCTGCAGGGCCAGCACCACGCCGTCGATCTTGTTGTCCTGGGTGCGGTACAGTTGGACGCTCAACCCGTGCCAGCGGCCGTCAAGATCACGCGCCTCGCGCTCCATCGGCTGCAGGGTGTCGAGCACCATGGCAATCATGGCTTCCAGGTCGCGGGGCGTCATGTCCTGCGGCTCAATGTTGAGCTTGATGTCGGAAAACGGGCGGCCGACGTCTGAAGGCTGCACCTTGAACAGCCGCGTGGCGGCGGGCGTGATACGTCGTATGCGCAGGCCGCGGTCCAGCATCACGACGGGAATGCGGGTGCTGTTCAGCAGGTTGGAGATGTCGTTGCTCAAGTCGTGCAGTTCCGCATTCTTCGTGCGCAGCTCGGAATTCAGCGTGTTCAGTTCCTCGTTCGCGGACTGCAACTCTTCCTTCGATGTCTCCAGTTCCTCGTTGGTGCTTTGCAATTCCTCGTTGGCGGAAAGGATTTCCTCATTCGCCGATTGAAACTCTTCCTTCAGCGAATCTTCCGATTCGATGGTGGCCCGCAGCGCATCCTGCGCGTTCGTCAGCTCCTGCTTCAGCCGTCTGGTTTCGCGCTTCTCCTCACGCGCCTCCCCTGCTTTTGCTTTTCTGGCTGTCATTCCCGCAGTGAATCTGCTGTCGCTCCATTGGGGCGTCACGTCGTCGAACAACACCAGGAAAAATTGCCCGTCCGCGCGGTCTTTGCCTTTCTTTCTGTCATTCCCGTCAGAGAATCCGCTTTCGCCTCCCAGCGGCGTCACTGACAGATTGAGCATGCGCTTGTGGCCGCTGTCGAATGGAACGCCATCTTTTCCCACAGGCGCGTCTTTTTTCCGGGCGGCGGCGATCAGCGTCCGCAACTCCATTGCGAGGCCGTTGCGCGCCATCTTCAGCAGGTTCAGGCTGGGCTTGCCGGGCGCGGCTTCCAGGTATGGAGTGGTCCGGCCGCGGAACTGGACCACTTCCAGGTCGCTGTTGACGACGACGCCGACCGGCGCGTGGTGCTTCAAGACAACGCGGTCGGCCTCGGCCTGGATGTCATGTTCGTTCGGAGTGGCGGCGTGGACCTTGGACGCTTTGGCAGGAGCTTCGAGCGCACGCTGTGCCGGATAGTAGCTCTGGGCAAAGTCGTAGTGCAGCCGCGATGCCACCGATTTCTTGGCGTAGATTTTGTGTTTCTTGTCCACGGCGGAGAACAGTTCCGGAAAAGCCGAAACGCTCTCCGACCCGCCGAGCACAAGAAATCCCTGAGGCTTCAACGCGTAATGCAGGATGGGAATGATTTTCTTTTGCAGCAACGGCTGGATATAGATGAGCAGGTTGCGGCAGGCGACAACATTCATCTGCGAAAACGGCGGATCTGTGGCGAGGTTCTGTCTTGCGAACACGCACAGGTCGCGCACCGCCTTGTTGACGCGATAACCTTCTTCGGTTTTGACGAAGAAGCGCTGCATCCGCTCCGGCGAAATTTCCTCGGCGATGCTTTCCCGGTACACGCCGGCGCGCGCCTTCTGGATGCCCTTGTCGTTCAGGTCGGTGCCGAAGATCTGCACCTGGAAACTGGAGGCGCGGTCCCCGAGAAATTCCAGCAGCGTCATGGCCAGAGAATAGGTCTCCTCGCCGGTCGAGCAGCCGGGCGCCTACATGCGGATCGTCCCCTTGCTGGCCTTGTCCTTTACGACGGCCGGATAGACCTGGGTCTTGAGCGCCTCGAACGCCTCGAAGTCGCGGAAGAAGCTGGTCACGGGGATGAGCACATCGTCGTAGAGCTTCTGGCCTTCGTCGGGATGCTCCTTCAGGTACTGCGCATATTCGCGCAGCGAGTCGAGCTTCAGGATCATCATTCGACGCAACGCGCGCCGATGGATGGTGTTGGGCTTGTATTGGCTGAAGTCCACGCCGCTGGTCTTGCGCAACTGCGACAGGATGGTGGTGAAGTCTTTCTCATGCGATACGGGGGCAACGGAATCGGCCAGTTCCTTCGACTGCTCCACCTTGCCCAGGGTGGAGGAGACCATCTCCGGTCCGGCATCTCCGTCTGGCGCGTCCGCGTTTCGCTCGGCATGGACATAGGGATGGTGCCGGATACGGCGGATTTCCTTTGCGATGTCCTTCGGCGAAAGAATGAAGTCCACGCAGCCGGAATCGACGGCAGAGCGTGGCATTCCGTCATATTTGGCGGAGGAAGGATCCTGCGCGAAGGTGATGCCGCCTTCCGCCTTGATGTCTTCAAGGCCTGCCGTGCCGTCCGCGCCAGTGCCGGACAGGACGATGCCGATGGCGCGACTCTTGTGCTCCTGGGCGAGGGAGTGCATGAAGAAGTTGACCGCCAGGTGCTGGCCCGGCGCTTTGCCGCGTGGCGACAGTTGGAACACGCAGTCGGCAATCGCCATTTTCGAGTTGGGCGGAATCACATAGACACGGTTGGGCTGGATGGCGACGCCGGACCTGACTTCCTCGACCGGCATCTTCGTGGTCTTGGCGATGATCTCCGTCAACATGCTGTGGTGGCTTGGGTCCAGATGTTGGATCAGCACGAAACCCATGCCGGTGTCGGCGGGCAACGCGCGGAAAAATTCCGTGTATGCCTCCAGGCCGCCCGCGGAGGCGCCGATGGCTACGATGGGGAAGGAGTCGGGAGAGGGGGCGCTCTGCCTGTCGGGATTTTTATCGCGAGAATTTTTTTTCGTTGGAGCAGCCGACTTGGGTGCGCGTCCCTTCATGTTCGCGTTACGCCGACCTCTCCGCGCGCGGGCAGCGGCACGCGATTGTTTGGATGCCAAAATCAAAGGGGGAAGACAATTTAGAGGCCATCCACCGACCATCCCGTACCAGAAGTGAAGTGTAACAAAGCATCAGAGATCTATCCGGGTGCCCGTGAAAATGCCCTGCCGATGCTTCCCGATATAATTGAAGGTTCATTAGCTTTGTCGACATGCTTCTACAGCGAACAAAGCTGTCATCCTGAGCAACGCGAAGGACCTCGCGTTTCGCTGTTAAACCGCGAGATCTTTCGCTTCACTTCGTTCCGCTCAGGACGACAACCGCTGTGTTGTGCGGGACGTCAACAAAGCAGGTTCATTCAAGGAGATTCACGCGATGCCCTTACAGCCGACCAAACATATCTGGCACAACGGAAAACTGATTCCCTGGGACCAGGCACAAACTCACGTGATGTCGCACGTCATCCATTATGGGTCATCCGTATTTGAAGGCATCCGTTGCTACAAGACGGAACAGGGAGCGGTCATCTTTCGGCTCCAGGACCACATGCAGCGCATGTTGGATTCGGCGAAAATCTATCGCATGGAACTGGGCTATACGCTCGACCAGTTGAACGATGCCGTGATTGACACCGTCGAATCGAATGGCGTGTTTCCGTGCTACATCCGCCCCATCGCTTTTCGCGGCTATGGCGAGCTGGGCGTGAACCCGTTGAAAAACCCCATTGATGTATACATTGGCAACTTTGCGTGGGGGAAATACGTGTCTGGAGATCACGGCGCGGATGTCTGCATTTCCTCCTGGAACCGCATGGCACCGAATACGCTGCCATCGCTGGCCAAGGCCGGGGCGAACTATATGAACTCGCAGTTGATTCGCATGGAGGCGTTCACCAACGGCTACGACGAAGGCATCGCTCTCGATGTCAACGGGCTGGTGTCGGAAGGCTCGGGTGAAAACCTGTTCATCGTCCACAAGGGCCAGCTACTTACCTCGTCACTTGGCAGTTCCGTGCTCGCCGGCATCACCCGGGCTTCCGTTCTGACGCTGGCGCACGATTTAGGAATCCCCGTCGTCGAGCAGCCGATTCTGCGGGAACTGCTTTACATTGCGGACGAAGTTTTCTTCACCGGCACGGCCGCCGAAGTTACCCCGATCCGTTCGGTCGATCGAATCCTGGTCAAGGACGGGAAGGCCGGCCCGATCACGAAACAGCTTGCGGAAGAATTCTTCGGCATCACCTCAGGCAAGAAGGCAGATCGATTCAGTTGGCTGACACCGGTGAAAGCTGCGGTCGGTGAGACTGTGTCGGCGTAGATGACGGTCGGATGAGGAAAAATTGGGATTGTTCACACCTGTGGCTATTTTGGGTGCCCCGATGGTAGACCCCGGACTAAAGTCCGGGGTCTACCCAGGCGTGAACGAGCCGCAGATCGAAGTTAGTCTTATGGAGTCAATCTTAAAATGCCACGACAATTTTCTTCTCTTCTCATGGCGGCCGCTTTGGCGAGCGCTTGTTTCCCGTCGTTGTCGCTTTGCCAGTCATCTTCGAGTCATGCATCCGATAACGTATTGAATGCCGACCATCCTACACCGGCTTCGCTGGAACCCGTACAGGTTGCGCCGTCGACTACTTCCGGCACCGTTAACGTGGAGGGCAAAACCATTGCTTACACCGCTGTCGCTGGCACGATAACGGTTGGGGCTACGGAAACGCAGGATGCGATGATCGGACCTGACGGCAAGCCGCTTCCAGGCCAGGCGCCGTTGCCGAAAGACCCCTCCCAGGCACCCGCGACAGCGCAGATGTTTTACGTTGCATACTTCAAAAAGGGCGCGGACCCCGACGAGCGGCCAATTACGTTCCTCTATAACGGTGGCCCGGGAAGCTCGACGGTGTGGCTGCACATGGGCGCTTTCGGTCCAGAACGCGTCGCAACGCCGGTCGACACGCACATGCCGCCCGCGCCATACCGCCTGGAAAACAACACCTACAGCCTTCTAGACGCCAGCGACCTGGTCTTTATCGACATGCCGGGCACCGGTTTTGGAAGGCTCTACGGCAAGGACAAAGAGAAAGCCTTCTGGGGAGTGGACCAGGATGCGCACGCCTTCGCGCGGTTCATCGAGAGATTCCTCGGCGCCTACCACCGGTGGAATTCGCCGAAGTACCTGTTTGGAGAGAGCTACGGCACCACGCGCTCGGCCGTCTTGGCGAATATTCTCGAAAACGAGAAAGGCACCGATCTCAACGGCGTGATGCTGCTATCGACCGTGTTGAATTTTGGCGACCTGCCGGACGATACGCATACCGAGCCAGGCAACGACCTGCCGTATGAGCTTGCGCTGCCCACGTATGCCGCGACGGCTGCGTACCACCATAAGCTGCCTCAGCAGCCGACGGACCTGCCGGCATTTCTGAAGGAGGTTGAGCGTTTTGCGACTGGCGACTACGCCCACGCTCTTTTTCAGGGAAATGAGATTTCCGCAACAGAAAAGAATGCTGTCGCGGAAAAGATGCACGACTACACGGGACTGCCTGTCGATTACATATTGAAGGCGAATTTGCGCGTAAGCGGCGGTCAGTTTGAGCACACGCTGCTGGGCGACAGCGACATGACTACGGGACGACTGGA
>JBOGLY010000176.1:0-6627 GCA_050746425.1 Acidobacteriaceae bacterium | reverse complement strand
CCTTCAAGCTGCAGCCGCAGACTGCCGTCCACGCCGGCCAATACAGCTATAACGAAGTGCTTCCGCTCATGCTCGCGCGCTATTGCGGTCCCGGCCTGCTGGGGTTGGGCGTTACCGCATTGATCGCCGGCTTCATGTCCGGCATGGCCGGCAACGTCAGCGCGTTTGCAACTGTGTGGACTTATGACATTTATCAACCATACATCCGCAAGTCGGAATCCGATAAGCACTATGTGCGAATGGGAAGATGGTGCACCATTCTGGGCGTCTTTTTGAGCATCGGAACGGCCTATTTCGTTACCGAGTTCAAAAGCATCATGGACTACATGCAGGCGCTGTTCAGCTTCTTCATCGCGCCGCTGTTCGGCACGGTAATTCTAGGCATGCTATGGAAACGCGCCACTGCCAAGGCGGGTTTTTGGGGGCTGCTTGCCGGGACCGTTTCTTCGATCGCAATGTATGCAGCCGTCGAAATTCACCCCGCATATCTTTCCATTGTTGCGCTTTCACCGGATGCGAAGGCCATGGCCGCAAATCTGTATCGCGCTTTATGGTCCTGGCTCATTTGCGTCATTGTGACGGTCGTAGTCAGCTTATTCACCGCACGCAAATCGCCCGCCGAACTTACGAATCTGGTTTACGGATACACGGACATACCGAAAGAAGCTGGATTACCGCTTTATCGGCGACCGATATTCTGGGGAGCTGGCGTGGCAGTTTTCTTCGCAGTGTTGCAATGGATATTCTGGTAAGTGAAGGCGAGCGCAAAGGAGGGCGATTATGGGACAAAACCAGTCGATGCTGCCGGTATGGTTCTTCGTTGGAGTATTGCTTACCATTTATGGAATCATTACGCTGGTTACTGCCTTAACCGAGCTGTCTCATCCGCCCGCAACTGTGCTGTCCCAATACCATCCCGGTATCTGGGTGGGCGTCGTGCTGATATTGATTGGAGGCTTTTACACGTTGCGCTTCCGCCCCGGCAGAGATCGGAACAAATGAGTCCGACTTATGGCGATTTCAGGATTCCGCAGCGTTTATTGTCAGAACAAGCCGCGTCACTTGGCGGCGAGTTTATGGGTCATGGAATCGTACGGTTCGTTTTTTTGGTCTTGTAAGAAGGGAAATTACGCTAATTTAACTCCGTCATTCGATTGTTAAAAATTGTTGTTCTCATGGAGGCCCCCCAGAATGCATCCGAATCGGAGATCAAGTATTTCCCGCCGCCAATGCGCGCGCTTCCTCGCGGGCGCGTGCGTTACGTTTGTCATAGTGTTCCTGAGCGTTCTTCAATTGTCTGCCCAGGACCGATTTGACGGCGTTCGTGCCCTCATCCACCAGCGGATTGTAGATGGCTCCGCGCCTTCCGTCGCCGTTGCCGTAGCGCAGCATGGAAAGATTATCTGGGAAGAGGGCTTCGGATGGGCCAACCGCGAAGAGATGATCCCCGCCACGGTAAATACCATGTATTCCCTGGCGTCCATCTCAAAGCCCCTTACTGCGACCGCTCTTATGACCCTTGTGCAGGCCGGCAAGATCGATCTCGATAAGCCAATCAATGACTATCTCGGTAACGCCAAGCTCCATGCATGGATTGGCAACACCAATGACGCCACGGTGCGCCGCGTGGGCAATCATTCCTCTGGCCTGCCGTTTCACTTTCAGTTTTTCTACAACAACGAGCCGTATCAAAGGCCCTCTTACGACGAGACCATCCTGCGCTATGGAAATCTCGTCTCTATCCCGGGCGAGCATTATCAATATTCCAATCTTGGTTATGGAACCATCGGGTACGTTTTGGCGCGGGTTTCAGGAGAAAGTTATCCGGATTTCATGCGGCAGGCGGTTTTTCTCAAGCTCGGCATGACGCATACTTCGGTCGACATAGGACCCGGTTTGGAGAAATTCCAAGCGATTCGCTACGACGACAAAGGCGCGCCGATCCCCTTTTACGTTACCGATCATCCAGGCGCCTCTGAAATCTATTCAAGCGCGCACGACTTGGTCCGCTTTGGCATGTTCCAGCTCAAGGACCACCTCCCCGATCAGGCGAAAATCCTGACGGATGCCTCAATTGAGGCGATGCAGCAGCCAACAATGAAGATATCTGACCATCTCGGATACGGTATCGGCTGGTTCGTTGGAGACCGGCTTAGCGGTTATCACGCCGTGTACCATACGGGTGGAATGCCGGGCGTTGCGACAATTTTGACGCTGGTTCCTTCTGAGGACATTGCTGTGGTCGTCCTGACGAACTCGTTCAACCGGCTTAATTGCATTCCGGTTTCGGATGCCATCCTCAAAGTGCTGTTGCCCAAATGGCAAAACACGCCGTATAAACCGGAGGCGCTGGCCCCGCCCTTTTCTCCAAGTAAGGCTTTGCTTGGAACATGGAAAGGAACTCTCCACACATATCAGAAGAATTTGCCGGTCACCCTGAAATTCCTGCCTTCCGGCGACGTGCACGTTCAGATCGCCGATGAGTTGGCGTCGCTAATGGACGATGTGCGATTCAAGGATGGCTGGCTCTCCGGCAAGGCATGGGGCGATGTGAAAACCGACGATGCGGAACGGCACCACGCCATCACTCTTCTGTTCAGCCTCAAGCTGAGGGGCGACCACCTGAATGGTGCAGTTTCGGCCATCGAGCTCGGATACAATCCCGCCGCACTCTCGCAATGGCTCGACGTAAAGAAGCAACCGTAGCCCGATGGAGGGCCGGTGCTGCGGGAGGCTGCCACATCGCGAATCAGCTCGATGAGAAGCTGGGTTCCGGTTACGAGGTGACGGGGTTCAAGAAGTCTCTGGATCGTGTGTGTTACATGCTGGAGAAACCGTGAAGATCGAGAAAATGACGTTGCGCGAAATTTCCATGCAACTGAAGCAGCCGTTTGAGACCAGCTTCGGAGTCACTCACCATCGACGGATTGCCCTGGTCGAGTTGCGGGCCGATGGTGTCTCAGGCTGGGGTGAAGTTACGGCGGCCGAAGGTCCTTATTACAACTCGGAAACGACGGACACGGCATGGCACGTCATTCATGACTTTTTGGTGCCAGCCGTCGTAGGAAAATCCTTCGACAGCGCGGAAGCTCTCGCCGCTGCGATGACGCCAGTGCGCGGTCACGAAATGGCCAAGGCGGCGTTGGAGACTGCCGCCTGGGACGTCGAAGCGCGCTCTCGGGGCATTTCACTCACAGCATTGCTGGGCGGGACCTTCCAGAGCCTGCCAAGCGGTGTATCGCTGGGAATTTATAAAGATACTGGCGCGCTTTTAGAACGTATCGCGCTTGAGCTCGCTGCTGGCTATCGTCGCATCAAACTAAAAATCAAGCCGGGGCGCGACGTCTCTGTTGTACAAGCAGTGCGTAACGTGTACCCGAACATTGCATTGACTGTCGACGCAAACTCAGCCTATACCCTTCAGGATTTGCCTATATTGAAACAACTTGACGAGTTTGCTCTCGACTATATCGAGCAACCGCTTGGTTGGAATGAGATTTATGAGCATGCCGAACTCCAGAAATCGCTGCACACGCCGATCTGCCTGGATGAGTGCATCCATGGCCTGCGCGATGCGCGCGCTGCCGTTGAGATGCGGGCCTGCGGCGTAATCAACGTGAAACTTGGGCGCGTCTCAGGCCACACTGAGGCGCGAAAGATACAGGAGTATTGTCGCAACAAAAACGTTCCTGTTTGGTGCGGCGGGATGCTCGAATCTGGCGTTGGCCGCGCTCACAACATTGCCATGTCCTCTTTGCCAGGGTTCATCATGCCCGGCGATGTTTCGGCGAGCAAACGATATTGGGATGAAGACATTATCGACCCTGAAGTTACTGTCACTGCGCAGGGCACGATCTCCGTGCCAGAAGGTCCAGGCATTGGCTTTGAAGTAAAGCGTGGATTGATCGACAAGTTGACAGTACGATCGCACGAGGTTTCTGCCTAAATAATCAACTTTGGCGAACCTCGGTTTTCTAGACTGCGGCATTGCGGCACGATTGCTCAGAGGAAGGGGGATTTGACGTGATTGCGTTTGGCTTCAAGGGGAAATTCGCGCTCATCACCGGTGCCGGAGGCGGGTTCGGGAGCGCAACGGCTATGAAGTTGGCGACTGCTGGGGCACAAATCATCGCGGTTGATCGCGATGAGAAATCGTTGCACGATCTTATGGCCGATCTTCCTGGAAAGCATAGCAGCCTTGTGAAAGATCTGCGTCCTGCACTTGCAGCAAAGGAAGTAATTGAGGAAGCTTTGACCCTGATCCCCCAGATTGACATCGTGGTCAATTCAGCGGGTGTCTGCCATTTCAACAGGATCAATGAAATATCTCCTGAAGAATGGGATGAAGTACTGGAAATCGATTTGCGAGCTGTGCATTTTGTTAGTGTTGCTGCTGCGGAGGCCATGGATAGTGGTGCAGGTGGACGCATCATCAATCTCGGCTCAAATGCAGGCCGTAAGGGGCGTGCGAACGGAGCTCACTACGCAGCCGCAAAGGCCGCGATTGCAAGCCTTACCGAGTCATTGGCCATTGCCTATGGACCCAAGGGGATTACCGTTAACACCGTCTGTCCTGCAGTTGTGTTGACTGGCATGTGGGAGCGGAATTTTGCCGAGCTAAAACGCATTACAGGTAAACCTTCGGAACAACTCATAAAAGGTTGGGCCGATGCTACTCCGCTGAAGCGTCTTGGCACGAGCGAGGATGTTGCAAACCTGATTGCTTTTCTCGCGTCGGAAGAAGCCTCATTTATTACGGGACAGACAATCAATGTATGCGGCGGCTTTATGCTCACTTGTTGAAACAGCTACGCACAAGTACCGCAAAATTGGAACAGAGGAGACTGAGATGAGGTTCAAAGAAAAGATCGTACTTGTCACCGGAGGCTCACGCGGAATTGGTCGTGGCATAAGTGAGATGTTTGCCGGCGAAGGCGCCAAGGTGGTTGTCAATTACTCGAGAGACGCAGATTCTGGACCCTATTCGGGATCTGCGGATGAATTGGTCGGGACCTTGCGAGCGGCCGGTGGCGAAGCAGTGGCCTACCCGGCCGATGTATCGAAGTCCGATGAAGTCAAGGAGATGGTGCTCTTCACGCTGAAGAAGTATGGTCGGATCGATATCCTTGTAAACAATGCCGGTATCTGCCCATTCGCGGATTTTCTGGACCTGACCGAGGAAATATGGGATCGCGTGTTTGCAGTCAACCTGAAGGGCACGTTTTTGTGCTCCCAGGCAGTAGCTCGCGTGATGGTGGAACAGAAAATCAAGGGCCGTATTATTTGCATAAGTTCGGTCGGCGCAATAGCGGGCACAACATTTCAATCTCACTATTGCCCCACCAAAGCTGGCGTCAACCTCTTTGTAAAGTCAATTGCGACCGCCTTGGGCCCGCATGGAATTACCGTCAATGCGGTGATGCCGGGCTCGATATTGACTGACCTAAGCCGCCCGCAATTCAAGGCCAGCGCAGAGGTTGAAAGAAACTATATTGAAAAGATTCCGGTCGGACGGCTGGGCGCTCCTGAAGATGTCGCTGCGGCCGTTGGCTTTCTCGCTACGGAAGAAGCTGCATATATCAATGGAGCGTCGCTCGTCGTTGACGGCGGGATGATAGCGCATCTGTGATGTTGATGGAGTACGTCGCGACATACCAGGCATCATTGAAGGCTGCACATTCAGCCAAAGGAAAGTTTATCCGCACGTAGAGGGAGAATTTATGCGAATCACAAGACGGCAGTTTGTTGCGAATTCCGCATTGAGCGCAGTTGGGTTCAGGCTGGTCCCGCTTCTGGGAGGGGGGCCGATTTTCGCGCAATCGGCGGGAACTGGAGGGGGCGGAGATCTGGAACGTCGATTCGCATCTCCGGAAGAAGATGCATGGCCATGGACGTACTGGTATGGCATGAACGGAAACCTTTCCCGGGAAGGCATCACGGCAGATTTGGAGTCTATGCACCGGGTGGGAATTCGGGGCGTGTTGTATATGGAGGTGGCGATCCTCTTCCCACAGGGGCCTGTTCGCGGCTTAACGCCTGAGTGGCACGATCTGATGCAGCATGCGATTCGTGAAGCAGAGCGATTGGGAATCGCATGGAATATGAACAACGATGGGGGATGGGCGGGCTCCGGGGGGCCGTGGATCACGCCGGAACTTTCCATGCAAATGGTCGTATGGAGCGAGACAACCGTGGAAGGTGCGAACACCGTGAACACCACGCTGTCTCAGCCACAAACGACTCGGGGATTCTATCGAGATATTTCTGTCGTAGCTTTCCCAACTCCGCCAGGAGACAGCAAGCGGATGGTGGACTTCTCTCCCAAGATCACTTACGGGCTGGATCGAAAAGAATTCGACTCCTCGAAGCTGGTGGACGGCAATCCTGGCACTGTTACGTTGTTGCCGCAGCCTCCGGCGGGTCAACCGCTCTACGTGAATATCGACTTCCCTGAACCCTTCACCGCGCAGTCGGTGAGCATTGCGCTGGACGCCTGGAACAATGGAATGGGCACGGTGCGCGGTGAAGTTCAAATATCCGACGATGGGAAGAACTATCGGACCATTCGAGAAATGAACATTTACTGGCCGAATTCTTCCGCCGATTTCAAAAGAGTAAGCTCCCGCC
>JBOGLY010000175.1:0-6632 GCA_050746425.1 Acidobacteriaceae bacterium | reverse complement strand
GCCATGGAGACTGCTACGACCGCGGAGCGGTGCGCGTCGAGGAGATGCGCCAGAGCCTACGCATTATTGAACAGTGCGTCGACAACATGCCCGAGGGATCTTATAAATCACTCCAGCCTCTTGCCTGCCCGCCTCTCAAAGATCACACCATGCATGACATCGAGACCCTGATCACGCATTTTTTGGGTGTGAGCTGGGGTCCGGTGATTCCGCCGGGCGAGGCGCTGGGGGCGATCGAGGCCACAAAAGGGAACAACGGTTACTACCTTGTGAGCGACGGCAGCACGACTTCTTACCGGACTCGTATCCGGACTCCATCGTTTGCGCACATGCAGATGTTACCGTTGCTGGTCCGCGGACGGATGATCCCGGACCTGTTCGCCATACTGGGCGCGATGGATTTTGTGCTGGCGGACGTGGACCGATGAAGAGGAGAAATCCATGTTGACGGTGGAAGAGCGGCAGGAGATCGAGGCGGAGCTGGCGCGCTATCCGACAAAGCAGGCCGTATGCATCGATGCCATGAAGATCGTGCAGCGCCACCGAGGATGGGTTTCCGACGAAAGTATCCGCGACATTGGCGAATTGCTCGAGATGTCACTCGCCGATCTGGATGGCGTGGCTACGTTCTACAACCTGATCTTTCGCAAGCCCGTGGGCTGCCACGTCATCATGCTCTGCAACAGCGTGAGCTGCTGGATCATGGGGTACGAACGGATGCGCGAGCACCTGACCTCGCGCCTGGGAATCCAGTTCGGAGAGACCACGCCGGACGACCGCTTTACTCTGCTGCCCATCGTGTGTCTGGGCGCCTGCGATCATGCGCCCGCCATGATGGTGGACAACGAACTTCACGGCGACCTCGATGCGGCAAAAGTTGATGCGATTCTTGAGGAGTGCAAGTAGGCATGACAGTGGAGAAACCCCTTACGCAGCAGATCCCGCTGGATGGCCAAGCTCTCAGCCTCCAGGGGTATGAGCGCTCAGGTGGATATCAGGGACTCCGCAAAGCCTTGCACGAGATGACGCCGCAAAGGGTTCGGGAGGAGGTACAGGCTTCCGGTTTGCGTGGCCGGGGAGGCGCTGGTTTTCCCACCGGACTTAAGTGGAGCTTCACGCCAATGGGTACAGACGCACCAAGGCCAAAATATGTAGTCGCCAACGCCGATGAGATGGAGCCGGGCACCTTCAAAGATCGCTACTTGATGGAAGGTAACCCGCACCAGCTCATCGATGGATTGATCCTCGCAGCCTATGCCAACCAGGCCGATGTCGCCTTCATCTTTATCCGCGGCGAATACAAGCTATCGCAGGAAAGGCTGGCGCAGGCAATAACCGAGGCATACTCCGCCGGATACCTGGGCAAAGACATCCTCGGCTCGGGTTACACCCTGGAAATGTATCTTCACGTCAGCGCCGGGCGATATATGTGCGGCGAGGAAACAGGATTGTTAAATGCACTTGAAGGCAAACGTGCCAACCCGCGTGCTAAACCTCCTTTCCCACAGGTCTGCGGACTCTGGGGCAAGCCAACCATTGTGAATAACGTCGAGACCCTGGTGAATGTACCCCACATCATTGAAAAAGGGGCTGCGTGGTTCCAGGGATTGGGCCGCACCAGAGATACCGGGACAAAGCTTTACGGCGCCAGCGGCAAAGTGAAACGGCCCGGGCTATGGGAACTGCCGATGGGTACCACGATACGCGAGATTTTGGAAGAACATGCGGGCGGCATGCGCGATGGACTGCGGTTTCGCGGAGTGCTTCCTGGTGGCGCGTCCACAGATTTTCTGGTGGAAGAGCACCTCGATGTTCCCATGGATTACACGGAAGTACAAAAGGCAGGCAGCCGCCTGGGAACTGGAACCATGATTGTTCTCGACGATCAAACCTGCCCTGTGGGCATGACCTCAAACCTCACCCACTTTTTCGCTCAGGAGTCCTGCGGCTGGTGTACGCCATGCTGGAGCGGTCTGAACTGGGCGACGAAGATTCTGGAAGCGATGGAAGAGGGTCGCGGAAAACCCGGAGATATGGACAAGCTTTCATTCCAGACGAAGTTCCTGGCCCCTGGGCACACGTTTTGTGCGTTGGCGCCGGGCGCGGCTGAGCCTCTACAAAGCGCGTTGAAATTCTTTTGTGACGATTTCGAACGGCACATTCGTGAGAAATGCTGCCCCTGGAGATCCAGATGAGCGCGATTTATGTCGACGGCAAGGCTTACGAAGCGGACCCGAAACAGAACATGCTGCACGCTTGTCTCTCGCTGGGGTTCGACCTGCCGTACTTCTGCTGGCATGCCGCTCTGGGGTCTGTAGGCGCGTGTCGCCAGTGCTGTGTCAAGCATTTCAAGGACGCCCAGGATACTCGCGGACGACTCGTAATGGCCTGCATGACGCCTGCCGCGCCGGACACCCGGATCTCCATTTACGATCCGGAGGCTGTCGCTTTCCGCGCCGGGATCATCGAGGGGATGATGCTCAACCATCCTCATGACTGCCCGATATGCGACGAGGGAGGCGAGTGCCATCTTCAGGATATGACGGTGATGACCGGGCACGACTACCGTCGTACCCGATTCGAGAAGCGCACATTTCGCAACCAGTATCTCGGGCCGTTTGTGTACCACGAGATGAACCGGTGCATCCAGTGCTACCGCTGTGTTCGGTTCTACCGCAACTATGCGGGAGGGAACGACCTGAATTCGTTTGGAATCACGAATGGAGTTTACTTCGGTCGCAATGAAGATGGAGTGCTTGAAAGCGAGTTCGCCGGCAATCTCGTGGAGGTCTGCCCCACGGGTGTCTTCACCGACCGCACGCTGCGGCGGCACTATACGCGCAAGTGGGACCTGCGTATGGCGCCCTCAATTTGCGGTCACTGCGCTGTCGGTTGCAACGTGACGATTGGAGAGCGCTACGGGCTGTTGCGCCGCGTTGTGAACCGCTTCAACAGCGAGGTCAATGGCTACTTCCTCTGCGACCGCGGCCGCTACGGCTACGAGTTCGTGAACAGCGAAAGCAGAATTCGCAGCGCCAAGCTGAATGGAGAGTCTATTTCAAGCGAAGAGGCGGAGCGGCAATTGCAGTCTCTCGCTTCGGGTGGCGGTCGACCAATCGGAATCGGTTCGCCCCGGGCGTCGCTCGAGGCCAATTTCGCGCTGCGCCGCATGGTGGGAAAGGACCGCTTTTTTGCAGGCGTTGCCGACGGCGACTGGAAGACGATTCGGACGATGGCCGAGATTCTCCAGACAGGACCGGCCCGTTCGCCATCCCTCCACGACATTGAGATGTCAGACGCCGTACTGGTCCTCGGCGAAGACGTCACGAACTCGGCGCCTCGGATGGCGCTCAGTCTGCGCCAGTCCATCCGCCAGCAACCGTTCGAGATCGCGCAAAAGCTTCATATTCCTTTTTGGATGGACGATGCTATACGCGAAGTTACGCAGGATAGAAAGAGCCCTCTCTTCATTGCAGCCCCCGGAGCCACCCGCCTGGATGATGTCGCCGCTCGAACATACCGGGCGGCGCCGGACGACCTGGCGCGGCTGGGCTTCGCCGTCGCTCATGAAATTGATCCAAAAGCACCGGGAGTTTCTGGCTTGCCTGAGGAAGTCCAGGAGCTTGCCCGCGTGATTGCTGCCGCGCTGAAAAACGCGCAACGCCCGGTGATCGTTTCCGGGGCCAGTTGCCGCAGCATATCCGTCATCGAATCCGCAGCGAATATAGTCAAGTCTTTATGCGATAGTGGGCACCCCGCGGGGTTGGCTCTGATTCCACCTGAATGCAACAGCTTCGGTCTGGCCCTTCTCGAACCCCGCCCATTGAGCGAGATCTTCGCAATGGCGAGGGGTGGAGAAGACACGGCTCTGATCATCCTTGAGAACGATCTCTACTGCCGTCTTCCCGCGAAACTGGTGGACGATTTGCTGGAATCGGCAGCTCCGGTGGTCGTACTTGACCACCTGGCGAACGAGACCACCGCGCAGGCTAGCCTGTTGCTGCCCGCGAGCACCTTTGCCGAGTCCGACGGGACGCTGGTGAGCAACGAAGGGCGCGCGCAGCGATTTTTCCAGGTGTTCGCGCCCCAGGAAGACGTGCGGGAGAGCTGGCGATGGCTGCGCGATCCAATGTGGTCTTCGCTCGACGACGTGCTCGACGCCATGGCAGAGGAGGTCCCGCAGTTGGCTGCTGTCGTCCAAGCCGCACCGCTTTCGAAATTTCGGATGTCAGGTGCGAAAATTCCGCGGGAGCCCCATCGCTATAGCGGTCGCACGTCCATGACGGCAAACGTCAGTGTGGTTGAACCTAAACCGCCGGATGATCCGGATTCGGCGCTCTCTTATTCGATGGAGGGCACTCCCGATCAGCCCCCGGCCGCGCTGCAACCTTTCTTCTGGACTCCCGGCTGGAATTCCATTCAGGCGGTAAACAAATTTCAAAGCGAGATTGGGGATGCGCTGCGCGGTGGAGATCCAGGCATGCGCGTGTTCGAGGCATCAAAGGGAGGAGCGTACTTCACCTCCGTTCCGGATGCCTTCGTACGGCGTGATGCGGAATGGCTGGTTATCCCCATCGAACATATCTTTGGCTCCGATGAGTTGAGCCGCCAGGCGCCCGCCGTAGCTGAACTGGCACCGGGCCCATACCTGGCATTGAACGCCGCCGATGCCGCCCGCCTCCACATGGAAGGGCAAATGGGAGAATTGGAAATCGAACTTGATGGTGTAAAGCGGTGGCTGCCTCTGAAGGTGCTGCCTCATCTCCCGAATGGAATCGCGGGAATCCCCACCGGCCTGACAGCCGCGCGTGGAGAGGAACTTCCATCCTGGAGCCGGATCGAACGAGTGTCATGACAAGTCCATACCCATTCGCGGCAATTTTCGGAATCCTGATTGTAGCGCTCAGCCTGGCGGCGCTGCTCATCTGGGTAGAGCGGCGGCTTCTGGCGCTCTGGCAGGACCGTTACGGACCAAATCGGGTCGGGCCTTTCGGCTTGCTACAGGTGGTTGCCGACATGATCAAGATCTTCGCCAAGGAAGACTGGATACCGCCGTTCGCCGACAAGACCGTTTTCGTGATCGCCCCGGCCATCATCATGGTCACAGTGTTGTTGTCGTTCGCGGTGTTGCCTTTTGCTCCGGGCATCGTCGTCGTCGATCTCAATATTGCGTTGCTCTTTTTTCTGGGGATGTCCTCACTGGGCGTCTACAGCATCGTGCTGGCCGGCTGGTCATCCGGCAACAAATACTCACTGCTGGGCGGATTGCGTGCAGCCGCCCAGATGATCAGCTATGAAGTCTTCATGGGCATGTCCCTCATGGGAGTGGTGCTGCTGGCTGGTTCGTTCAACCTGACGACGATTGTGGAAGCACAAAAGAGGATATGGTTCGTGGTTCCGCAGTTCCTCGGCTTCGTATTGTTTCTGATTGCGGGTGTGGCCGAGGCGCGACGGCTGCCCTTCGATCTTCCGGAGGCTGAAGCTGAACTCGTTGCGGGGTTCCATTCCGAGTATTCCGGCATGAAGTTCGGCATGTTCTTCGTGGGGGAATATCTCGGCATCACTTTGATCTCATCCATGATCACGGTGCTGTTTCTTGGCGGCTGGATGGGTCCGTGGCTACCTCCTATCGTGTGGTTTCTCATCAAGATGTTTGCCTTTATCGGGTTCTTCATTCTGTTGCGGGCTACGCTCCCCAGGCTGCGTTTCGATCAACTTATGTCTCTGGGCTGGAAGACGATGCTTCCACTGGCGCTGGCGAATCTGGTGGTAACTGGCGCCGTCGTGATGGCGTTGAAGTGAGGAGATGAAATGCTCAGTGTACTCAGAACGATCTGGAGCGTGTTCCTGCACACCTTTCATCGGCGGGTCACCATCCAGTATCCCGAGCAGAAGGCCTATCTCGCCCCGCGCACCAGGGGACGCATAATTCTTTCGCGGGACCCGGATGGCGGCGAGCGATGCGTTGCGTGCCATCTCTGCGCGATCGCCTGTCCGGTGGACTGCATTTCGCTGCAGGCGACAGAAGATGAAAATGAACGCCGCTATCCGGAGTTTTTCCGCATCAACTTTTCGCGCTGTATTTTTTGTGGCTACTGCGAAGAGGCTTGTCCAACTTATGCCATACAACTGACGCCGGATTTTGAAATGTCGGAATATAACCGCCAGAATCTCGTTTATGAAAAGGAAGACCTACTGATCGACGGTCCGGGCAAGTATCCGGGTTACAACTACTGGCGGGTTGCGGGGGCCGCGATCGCTGGCAAGGACAAGGGTGAGGCGGAAAACGAGGCGCCCCCAACGGATCTTCGCAGGCTGATGCCATGACCCCATTTCTGCAAATCGCTTTCTACGTCGCGGGAATCATCGCCGTCCTCTCCACGGCGCTGGCCATCACGCGGCTGGTTGCCGTGCATGCGTTGCTCTATCTGATCGTCTCGCTGTTGGCGGTGGCCGTGGTTTTCTACACGATGGGAGCGCCCCTGGTGGCGGCCCTGGAAGTGATCATCTACGCAGGGGCCATCGTGGTTCTCTTTATCTTCGTGGTTATGATGCTGAACCTCGGTGCGGAAGCCCGCAAAACAGAACGGGAATGGCTCGCAGCGAAAATCTGGATCGGGCCGGTGATTCTC
>JBOGLY010000174.1:0-6681 GCA_050746425.1 Acidobacteriaceae bacterium | reverse complement strand
ATTGATCTCCCTGCAAGGCTTCTCGCAGGAAATGCGCGAGGGCGGCATGCGACCAGGCTCCATCGTGCTCGAACACGCCGTCATCCGGCCGCCAGCCGACATCGTGGAGCGCCTGCAGCTTCAAAGAGACGATAAGGTGTTCAAGCTTCGCAGATTGCGGCTGGCCGACAAAGTGCCCATCGCGGTCGAAATCTCCTACACCCCGGAGAAATACTTCCCGGGAATCGGTTCCATCGACTTCGGGCGAGAGTCCTTGTATGCGGTGTTGCAGAAACGCTTCGGGTTGTCGATCGGCTGGTCGGTTGACGTAATCGAGGCGGCGCGGGCCACTGCGGAAGAAGCGCGGCTGCTCACAATTCCCCACGGGTCCGCCATCCTCGCGATCGCCCGCCTCGTGATGTCGCCCGACGGACGACCCGTCGAGGCCTGTCTCTCGCGCTATCGCAGCGACCGCTATCGCGCCACCGTCCGCATCCCTCGATAAACAGGTTTTTCATTCCGTCCGCACTCTGAGCGCAGTCGAAGGGGTTGGCTTGAGTCAGATGAAACGCCGCCCGAATACGCCAACGTTTGTCATCCTGAGCGCAGCGAAGGACCTCGCGTTTGTCCTTTATTTGCGAAACTTCCGCTCACTCCAAACCTTGTCATCCCGACCGAAGATCTCGCCCCAGGCGAGAGCGCAGCGGAGGGACCTGCTTCTATGCACCCTGAAACTCTGTCATCCTGAGCGCAGCGAAGGACCTCGCGTTTCGTCCCCGTCAAAATTCTCGTCATCCCGACCGCACTCTGAGCGAGCCTAAAATGACTCGAACGGGGACTTGCTGTTCGTCAGCACGCAAGATTTTTCGTCTGGCACAGCATGACCCTCTTCCTCGAAGCTTCGAATGTGGATAGATCGTCAATTTTCCGCTTGACATATAACCCCTCAAAGAACTAACACTGCTCTATACCAGTTCTTGTCTAGACTAGAAGCTCAAGATTTGTAGTACATACGAAGCGCACGGGTTTGGCAGGTTGGCGAAACAAAACTTTTGGGGGAGGCAATTGTAATGACCATCGCAACATTTCCAGGGAAATTCAGGTGTTTAAGCGGGCTTCGTGCCAGGCATGCGCGCACTTTCGCCATGCTGCTGATGTTTGCCGTGCTGCTGGGTGTGTCCCCGGCCATCGCGCAAACCATTACCGGCGCAATCCAGGGCACTGTCACCGATCCCAGCGGCGCCGTCGTCGCCGGGGCCACCGTCACTGCGACCAACGTGGCCACCGGAGTCGCTACCCCGACTACCACCAATCGCAGCGGCCTATACGACTTTCAGTTTTTGCCCATCGGGACATATACCGTCTCCGCGACCAAAACCGGATTCAGCACGGCATCGGTTCCGGCATTCACACTGCAGATCGACCAGATTGCAAAAATTGACGTCCAGCTTCAAGTTGGAAACATCTCCACAACCGTGAATGTTGCTTCCAGTTCAGCTCCAATCCTGCAGACGCAGAACGCCACCCTCGGCACGACTGTCTCGGCCAACACCATGGAAACGTTACCATTGAGCGGCCTGGACTTTCAAAGCGCGGCCATGTTTGTGCCAGGCGCGGTCAATCCGACCTACAGCTACATGGGCGCCTCCGAGGGCACAGAACGCGATATCGACTCTACCACCCAGCCATCCTTCAACGGCAACCGCAAGCAAGGCAACAACTACATTCTCGACGGCGTCGAAATCAACGAAACCCTGAACAACCTGGTCGGCTACAACCCGGCCCCGGATGCCATCCAGGAGATGCGCGTCATCACTGGAGATGCCGACGCCGAATACGGAGACGTCAACGGCGGCGAAATGCTGGTGGTCACCAAGGGCGGCACCAATCAGATTCACGGCAGCGTGTATGAATACTTTGAAGACCAGGGCCTGACCGCCAACACCTGGAGCAACAATTATTCTGGCGTGCCCAAGGGCGTCTTCCACCAGAATCAGTTTGGCGTAACCGGCGGCGGTCCAATCATCAAGAACAAGCTCTTCATTTTCGGCGACTATGAAGGGTATCGCAACGATGCCAGCGGTCAGGGCGTGAAAAGTGTCGCTACCGCCAAAATGCGCACCGGCGACTTTTCCGAAATTTTGGCGCTAAACGGCATTCAGCTTTACAACCCTGCCGTCACGGTGACCAACCCAACCGGCGGATACGCGCTTGCTACCCCATATACCAATAACCAGATCCCGGTGAACAATCCGGTGGCGACGTTTGTGTTTGCCCCCGCCAACGTGGCCCTCTATCCGCTGCCGAACCATGCCCCGGCCGCCGGTACCGTCGATCTCGACAATTATCAGGCATCGACCGCAAGCAAGATCATCAACAATCAAGGCGATGTTCGCGTCGACTATGCAATGGACACCAGGGACTCGCTGATGTTCCGCTACTCAGATGGAGACGCCTACGACCTCACATCCAAGGTCGTCCTACCCGTCACCTTCCCCACTAACAACGACTATCCGTTTCACAGCGGCGTGGTCAACTGGGTCCATACATTTTCTCCTTCCTTGGTCAACCAATTCCGCGCCGGTATGTCGCGGATCGAGTGGTATACCGGAGTTCCCAACGACCTCAGCGGAGTGTTCGGAAAATCCGGCGATGCAAAAGTGGGGATTCCATTCGCCAACCAGCCCTTCCCCGGCTTCAGCACGATGAACTTCGCAACCAATGAGAGCAACGTTGGGTCGACAGCCATCGTTACGAACTTCGTGGATAACGATTTCAACTATGGCGACGACTTGACTTGGGAGCACGGAAAACACATCACCAAATTCGGCGTCCAGATTGCCCGCTATCAGCAAAACTATTACTATGCCGGCAATGACGGAGCGCTGGGACAATTTTTCTACGACAACTATTACACCGAAAATCCAATCGTAAGTTCGGGTGGGGCAGGTTACGGTTTTGCGGACTTTGTCCTGGACCAGTCGGACGGGGCGGCCATCGGCAGCGTCGCCGGTCCGGTGGGTCAACGCCAGTATCGCGATGCCTTTTACGTCCAGGACGACTGGAAAATGCTTCCCAACCTTACCCTGAACCTGGGTCTGCGCTACGGCTATGACCAGCCCATTTATGAAGTCCACAACAAGCAACTGAACGTCAACATCGACGACCCGTCGTCCTGCACCGGCGCGGATGACTCTTCCAATCCTTGCCTGGAGTTTGCCGGACAAAATGGCAACAGCCGCGCCCTCTACAATGCCTATCACGATGAGTGGATGCCGCGCCTTGGCTTTGCCTGGCAGCTATATCCCAAAATTGTGCTACGCGGTGGATATGGAATTACCGACTACTTTGAAGGCACCGGCTCCAACCTGCGGCTGACGCAAAACGCGCCGTTCCTCAGCCAGTTTTCCAACTCACCGGCTATACCGACCAATACCACTCCGGGCGTTCCTTTAAGCGTGACCGCCGGCTTTACCGGGTCGAGCGCCGTCGCTCAAACGACCTACCGCGCGTGGGCCAAAAACCTCCGTCCCACCGCCGTCCAGCAATTCAACCTGACCACGCAATATCTCCTCAACAACCACACCACCGCGCAGTTGGGCTATGTGGGAGAAATCGGCGCGCGCCTGGTCGTTCCGGTCGCAGCCAACCAATGGGGCGTGTCGGGCGTAGCCACTTCCGCGCCTTTCTACAACCTGGTCGGTTCCAGCGGTTCCATCGTCCTTACGGAGACGGAGGGCGTGGAAAATTACAACGCGCTGCAGGCGGTGCTCCACCATCAGGAAAACAATGGGTTGGAGTTCACCCTGAACTACACCTGGTCGAAGGCAATGACCAACAACCCTGGCTTTTACGGCGACCCCGGCGTCGATGCCAATAGCGTCTACTGGCAAAACAAGAACAACCCCAGGGCGGACTATGGCCCATCGGGTTACGACACCCGCAACGCTCTCAACGGCAACATGGTGTATCAACTGCCCTTCGGACGCGGAAGGAGGTTCGGCAGCGGTTGGAATCGCCTGACGGATGAGGTGGCGGGTGGCTGGAGGCTTTCCGGCGACGTCATTATGTACCAGGGCTTCCCAATCACCATCGGCAGCCCCAATAACGCCAACATCCACTCTGGCTCGGCCCGCGCCAACCAGTACCGTTCCATGAAGATCGTGCATCGGACCACGCAGCATTGGTTCGGCACCGATCCCTCCGCCAACCCCTGCACCGGCCCGGACAATGGAACATGCGCGTACGGCGAAGAAACTCCAGGACAGTTCGGGACCTCGCACGTCAATACCGAACGCGCCCCCGGATATCGCATCATCGACCTGTCCCTGTTCAAGTCTTTCCAGACCGTCAAGCAGCAGCATCTGGAGTTCCGCGTCGATGCCTTCAACGCATTCAACATGGCCAGCTACTCAGCGCCGGCGTACACCACCTCATCGCACGGCGTGCCCGCGAGTAGGTTCCCGTCTGGCTCCATCTGGGGTTTGATCACCAGCACGCTTTCACCCGCACGGCAACTCCAGCTATCGTTGGACTACCGGTTCTAAAGCAATTCGCCGTCTGAATGGATACGCGGTCCCACTCTAGCCGCAAAGTACGCGGCTAGAGTGGGACACCATGACATCGCTACTTCGCAACGTTTAGCGCAGATTCACAACTAGTGTGAGCACAAAAACCTGGGTTGTCATCCTGAGCCGAAGGCGAAGGACCTCGCGGTTTACGGCCAAACGCAAGGTCCTTCACTGCGCTACGCGGAGTCTACCCTGAGCGAAGCCGAAGGGTTCAGGACGACATGCTTCCAAAGGTCATCATGCTGCACCTCCTTTGAAAATCCTCTAAACTTATTTCCATGCTGCGGTCCGTCTCGCTGCTCCTGCTCTCCTCCGCAATCCTCGCCTCCTGCGCATTCGCGCAGACACAACCCCAGCCCGAACCGGTACCCATGCCCGCGCCCGTCGCAGCGCCCGTCGACACTCCGTATGTAGGCCCAATCGCGCTGACCGTCGATCTTACGAACATCGTCGACCGGGTTGAAAAGGTGCACGAAGAAATTCCTGTGGTGCCCGGCGCCACGGAAATGGTTCTGCTCTATCCCCAGTGGATTCCCGGCGCGCATGAGCCTTCTGGCCCCATCGAGAGCCTCGCCGGCATCGTCACAACAGTGGACGGCCAGCGCGTCCAGTGGGTCCGCGATCGTGTCAACATGTACGCCTTCCATGTCCCGCTCCCGCCGGGAGCAAAGACCGTTGGCCTGGATTTCGATTACCTGTCTCCCATCAAGCCAAGCGCGGGCCGCATAGAAATTTCCGATGCCATCGCCGACCTGGAATGGGACGAAGACCTGATGTACCCGGCGGGATATTTTTCCCGCGACATTCCGTTCGATGCCACCCTCAAACTCCCCAGCGGCTGGAAATACGCTACCGCCCTTGAGACGGCTTCAGATCGAGGGGACACAGTCCACTTCCGGCAGACGCCTTTAAACACGCTCATCGATTCTCCGTTGTACGCCGGAATGTATTATGAGCGCGTCGATCTTTCTCCCACGCCCACCGACATCGTTCACCTGGATATCTTCGCCGACGCAGCCAAAGACCTGAAGATGACTCCCGAGGAATTGGCGGAGCATAAGAAGCTGGTCTCTGAAGCCGACAAACTCTATGGCTCGCACCATTACAAGCACTACGATTTCCTGCTGCTCCTTAGCGACAAAGTCGGCGGAATTGGGCTGGAACACCACCAGTCGAGCGAAGACGGCCAGCCCGCGAATTACCTGACGGATTGGCCGAATGGCATTCTGGAGCGGGACCTGCTGGGCCATGAATACACCCATTCCTGGAACGGCAAATTTCGCCGTCCAGCGGACCTGTGGACCCCGAACTTCAACGTTCCGATGCGGGACGATCTGCTCTGGGTCTACGAAGGGATGACGGAGTATTGGGGCGACGTGCTCACAGCGCGCGCCGGCATGCGCACACCGCAACAGACGCGCGACGTTCTCGCTCGCATCGCCGCGAACTTTGCCATCAGTCCAGGCCGCGACTGGCGACCGCTGGTCGATACCACCAATCAGCCAATCATCTCGCAGCGCCGTCCGGTCAGTTGGGTCAGCTATCAGCGCAGAGAGGATTATTACGAAGAAGGAGAGCTTATCTGGCTCGACGCGGATACGAAAATTCGCGAGCTGACGCACGACAGAAAATCGCTCGACGACTTCTGCAAGAAATTTCTCGCCGTCGACAACGGCAGCATGATCACCGACCAATACACGCTTGCCGATGTTGTGAAGGACCTGAATGACGTCGCTCCCTACGACTGGAAAGCATTTCTAGAGCAGCGTGTCTACGACCTGCATCCTCCGGTCCCCATGAATGGATTTACCCAGGGCGGCTACAAGCTGGTCTACACCGACAAACCGACCGAATGGGTATCGAAGGAACTGGACAAATTGGGCCTCGCCGATTTTTCCACCTCTCTCGGCTTCGCGGTCGGCTCATATCATGGCCACGGTCCTTCCGGCATGGTCTCCCAGGTTTGGTGGAGCAGCCCCGCATTCAAGGCAGGCGTTACGCCTGATATGGAAATCATTTCGGTGAATGGCACCGCCTACACCGCGAAGCTTCTCACGGATGCGATTCTCGCAGCCGAAAAAGATAAGCAACCGCTTCAATTGCAATTTCGCCACGGCAAGGAGTACAAGAC
>JBOGLY010000173.1:0-6798 GCA_050746425.1 Acidobacteriaceae bacterium | reverse complement strand
TCAGATGTTTATAAGAGAAAGAGTTGGTGTCGCACCACATCGCCCTGCTCGAAATAGCAAAAATCGATTCCGTCCACATTCTTCAGCACGTCTATGGCTTCAATCAATCCGGATTTGCGCGGATTCGGCAAGTCGATCTGCGTAATGTCGCCGGTAATCACCGCCTTCGCATTGTTGCCCATGCGAGTCAAAAACATCTTCATCTGCTCGCTGGTGGTGTTTTGCGCCTCATCCATAATGATGAATGCATCGTTCAGGGTGCGCCCGCGCATAAACGCCAGCGGAGCGACTTCAATCACGCTGCGCTCCAGCATTTTATCCACGCGGTCCGGTTCCAGCAGATCGTACAGGGCGTCATACAGCGGACGGAGATATGGGTCCACTTTTTCCTGAAGGGTCCCCGGCAGAAATCCCAGCCGCTCGCCCGCTTCCACGGCCGGGCGCACCAGTACCATGCGTGAAACTTTTTTCGCTGTCAACGCGGCGACCGCCATCGCCACCGCCAGATACGTCTTTCCCGTGCCCGCCGGGCCAATGCCGAAAACCATGTCGGAACGCTCGATCGCGTCCAGATATTGCCGCTGATTCACCGATCGCGGCTGCACCATGCGGCGCGTACCAGTCGAGCGTTGCTTGCCGCTGTCAGCCAGGCCCCGCAAGGTCACAGACTTGTCGGCGACGACCAGCTTCAACATTCCGTTCAGTTCGCCATTCTGCAGCGACACTCCGGCCCTTCGCAGCGTCTCATAATCCGCGAAAATCTGTTCCACGCGCGCCATTACCTCCGGCTCGCCCTCCAGGTAGAGAGCGTCCGAACGCAAATCGATGCGGACTTTCAAGGCGTTTTCGATCAGATGAAGGTTTTCGTCGCGGGTGCCGAAGATAGGCTCAATGTTGGGGGTGATATCAATGGTTTTCTTCATCAATAAGTCTATTTGCCTCCATGGGACACTTGTATGTCAAAACGACAGGCCTCACGGTCTGCCGCACGACGGTACGTTCTATTGGATTGCGGTGGCGAAGGTTCGGATGGCCGACTGGCTACCGGCGGCCCTTGTTCCCGGGCGGAGTGAGGCCCGCTGGTTGTGCTGCCGGCGGGCCGGCGCTTTAGAGGTGCGTTGTTGAGCGCGAGAATGATGCCGAAAGAGTAGCGCCGCGAGAAGTTCGGAGTCAATGGCGAAATTAAATTCTTTCGTCAGATCAAGGATCGATTTGGTTTATCGTTAGCTTGCCTTCAATAAGTCGTGTTGAGGGGAACGAGCATCGAATGATTGAGAACGATTCCACGCGAACATCCGTCTAAGACCTGAAGGGGGACGCATGTCGAACTCATCGCATCTCGAGGCAGAGCTTCCGGCAACGCTGGGCGAGTTGCGGCGCAGCGCCCGCTTCTCTGAAGCCCGGCTGGCCCGACGCACCGTGAAAGACGAGATGCGGGAGCATCTGATTGAGCGGCTGCGCGCGAAGGAGACAATGTTTCCGGGGATCGTCGGCTATGACGATACTGTGGTCCCGCAGATTGTCAACGCAGTGTTGTCGCGGCACAATTTTATCCTGCTGGGGCTGCGCGGCCAGGCGAAGAGCCGAATTCTGCGCGCACTGACCGCGCTGTTGGATGAAGCCATTCCCTATATCGATGGCTGCGAAATCCGCGACAATCCCTACGCGCCTTTATGCCGCGCCTGCAAAAATCGCCTTGCCGAGCATGGCGATTCGACGGCGATTGCATGGCTGCCGCGCGATGAGCGCTACGTGGAGAAACTGGCCACGCCCGACGTCACCGTGGCCGATCTGATCGGCGATCTCGATCCGATCAAGGCGGCACGCAGCGGTCAGCAGTTGTCGAGCGAAATGAATATCCACTATGGATTGCTGCCCCGCGCCAATCGCGGCATTTTCGCATTGAACGAGCTGCCCGACCTGGCCGGCAAGATTCAGGTGGCGCTGTTCAACATCATGCAGGAAGGCGATGTGCAGATTAAAGGACACCCGGTGCGCCTGGCGCTCGATGTCGCCTTGATTTTCAGCGCCAATCCGGAGGACTACACGGCGCGCGGCAAGATTGTCACTCCGTTGAAGGACCGGATCGGCTCGGAGATTCGCACGCACTATCCGCTGACTCTGGTTGAAGGCATCGCCATCACCGGCCAGGAAGCGTGGACCGAGCGCGGGCTGATGAAGACGGAAGTTCCCGGCTACATCCGCTCCATCGTCGAGCAGATTGCATTTACCGCGCGCGAGGACAAGAAGGTCGATCGTCGCAGCAGAGTGAGCCAGCGGCTGCCGATCAGCACCATGGAGCTGGTGGTCTCGAACGCGGAGCGTCGCGCGATTCAGCACGGAGAATCGCTGGCCGTGCCCCGCGCCGGCGATCTGTACAGCGCGCTGCCCGGCATTACCGGAAAGATTGAGCTCGAATACGAAGGCGAGATGCGCGGGCCGGAGACGGTGGTGAGGGAAATTGTGCGCCAGTCGATCGCTCAAGTGTTCGACCACTATTTCACCGGGGCCAACACGCAGCAGGTTGAACAGTGGTTCAACCTGGGCGGCAGCATAAAAATAAGGGACGACCAGTCCGCTGCGGAGATGCTGGTTGAACTCAGGCAAATTCAGGGGCTGATGGAAACCCTGGCGCCGCTGGGAATTCGCGCCAAGGACGCGCCGGAGCGGATCGTCTCGGCGGCGGAATTTCTGTTGGAAGGCATGGTCGCGCATCGCCGTATCGGCCGCAATGAAGAGCGAGGCTTTGTTGCGCCGGAGAGACGCCCACATCCCGGCGAGCGCATGGAACGCGACGGTGAACGGTCCGGGGCGACGCGGACGCAAGGTCTACAACTGACGGCGAGTTTCAAGTTCACTCAATAGAATTCGTCATCCCGACCGTAGCGAAGCGAAGTGGAGGGACCTGCTGTCTGCCGGCGCAGCGCGAGGCCCTTCGCCTTGCTCAGGACGACAATTTGAACAATGTCAGGTCACAACGATGAAACGCATTCGATACAGCAAATATACCGGCGATCTGGCGGACGAATTGGAAATGGAGTCGTTGCTGGAGGCGCTGTCGGATTTTCTGCTAGACTCCGGTTTCCAATCGCCATTTAGCCGATTTCGGGAACTGCGAGGCGACCAGACCCTCGACAATTTGCGAGAGGCCATGCGCGAGGCGCTGGAGTATGGAGATCTGTTCAATGAATCGGTGCAGGAACGAATTGATCGGATGGCCGGGGATGGCGAGATCGAAAACCTGATCGAGCAATTGCTGGACCGTATGGAACAGGAGAATTACATCAACTTCGATCGCGGCGAGCCTCGACCGGCGGGCTCGGAACGCATTTCGCCCGCCGTCGGAGAAACGGGTCAGGCTGCGCCCCAGACGCGTTTTCAGGTTACCGACAAGGGGCTGGATTTTCTCGGCTATAAAACCTTGCGAGACTTGCTTGGATCGCTCGGCAAATCTTCCTTCGGGCGCCACGATACCCGTGAACTTGCCACTGGAGTAGAAATCAGCGGCGGCTCGCGCCTCTACGAGTTCGGCGACACGATGAATCTGGACGCGACCGCAACCCTAAGCTCAGCCTTGGCTCGGGAGGGTCTCTCGTTGCCGTTGAATCTCGAGTATGGCGATCTGCACGTGCATCAGTCGGAGTATCAAAGCTCCTGCGCCACGGTGGTCATGCTGGACTGCTCGCACTCCATGATCCTGTACGGGGAAGATCGCTTCACCCCGGCCAAGCGCGTCGCGATGGCGCTGTCGCATCTCGTGCGCACGCAATATCCCGGCGACACGCTGTCGCTGGTGCTGTTCCACGACTCCGCCGAAGAGATGCCGCTGTCGCAACTGGCGCGGGCGCAGGTCGGACCGTATTACACCAACACCCGCGAAGGGCTGCGATTATCGCAGCGGATTCTTTCCCGCCAGCGCAAGGACATGAAGCAGATTGTGATGATCACGGACGGCAAGCCCTCCGCGCTGACCTTGCCGGACGGCCGGATTTACAAAAGCGCATTCGGGCTGGATCCGCTGGTGGTGCACGAAACCCTGGAGGAAGTGGCGCGCTGCAAACGCTCCAACATTATGATCAACACCTTCATGCTGGCCTCCGATCCCGGCCTCGTCGCATTCGTCCAGCGGGTCACGGCCATGTGCAAGGGCAAGGCGTACTTCACCACGCCGGAAACGCTAGGGCAGTATCTGCTGATGGATTTTCTCTCCCGCAAAATGAAAACCATTCATTGAGTGTGGTGGATGCGGCCGTGGGCTCTCGCGCTCGGGAGGGCCCTGGCCAGTTGCTAGGTAAAACGCCTCGATTCGCAACGTCGGCGAGCGTCTGATCGGGTGCTTTTACGCAGTTTGAACTTTTACCGCCGCGACATCGGTCACCGCGCCCTTAAACAGCAGCCATAAACCGTTGCAGCATTTGCTGTTCGGTTGTCCTGCATCGCGATTCGTTCTATTCTGGGGGGTTTAAGAAACTTCCCGGAAAAGAGACGATCCGAATGAAGCCAATGCTACGCGCGCTCTGCGTGCTGGCTGTCGGGGCCCCGCTTGTTCTTACAGCGTGCAGGACCCCAGCCTCGCATGGACCGAAATATCCGGTGCCACACCGCGACGACACCGTGGACACCTACTTCGGTACCAAGGTGCCGGCGCCCTACCAGTGGATGGAAAACCTCACCAGCCCGGAGCTGCATCAGTGGGTGGACGCCGAAAACAAGCTCACCAACAACTACCTCGCCGGGATTCCCGTGCGCGGCTGGATCGACCATCGCCTGACCCAGCTCTGGAATTACGCCAAGGAAGACGCGCCCTATCAGCTTAAGAACGGCATGCTCTTCTTCAGCAGAAACTCCGGCCTGCAGAACCAAAGCGTCGTCTACGTACAGAAATCTGCCGCGGCCAAACCGCGCATGTTGCTGGATCCCAACCAGCTGTCTCCCGATGGCTCCATCGCGCTGACCTTCGCCGCGCCATCTCCGCAGGGCAAGTATCTGGCCTATGCGCTTTCCAAAGGCGGTTCAGACTGGCGGACCATCTACGTGCTCGATGTCGCCACCGTCAAACCGCTTCCTGACGTCGTCCGATGGGTAAAGTTCTCCGGTATTTCCTGGACGAACGACGGCAGAGGCTTCTACTACTCGCGTTATCCCCAGCCCCCGAGCGGCGAAAAGGAAATCAGCCATGCCGTGGTCGATCAGAAGCTCTACTACCATAAGCTCGGTTCGCCGCAATCTGAAGACAAGCTGATCTACGCGCGCCCTGACCTGCCGCAAGCGGCAATTGGGGGAGCCGTCAGCGAGGACGGCCACTATCTGTATGTGTTCCTCCAGAACAACTCGATCAGCAACAATGAGTTGTACTATGCGATCCTTGGAAACCCCGGCAAGCCCAATCTCAGCGCAAAGATCAAGCCGCTCTACACGGCGAACAATGCCATGTATACGCCTATCGGGCACAAAGGCGACACACTCTACCTGCAGACCACGCTGGACGCGCCCAGAGGCCGCATTGTTGCCGCGACATTCACCGACCCCAATCCCGTGCACTGGAAAACGGTGGTTCCGCAAGCCAAAGGCGTACTCTCAAGGGCCTCGATGGCGGGTGGCGATATCCTCGTCAGCTTCCAGAATGTGGCCACGAATCATCTCGAATTGTTTAACACCGGCGGAAAACTGCTGCAGACACTGATGCTTCCATCGCTCGGTTCTGTGCAGGGCATCTCCACGCGAAACGATTTGGACACCGTTTATTACGACTTCACCTCGTTTCTCTATCCGGACACGATCTATCGATACGACATCGCCGCTCGCAGGACATCGGTGACATTCAAGCCGGTTATCAAGTTCAACCCTTCGCTCTACCAGACCGAGCAGGTTTTCTACACCTCGAAGGACGGTACCAAAGTGCCCATGTTCATCGTCGCGAAAAAGGGCATCAAGCTGGATGGAAGCCACCCGACCGTGTTATACGGCTACGGCGGTTTCGACATCACCCTGACTCCTCGGTTCGACCCGATACTGCCGGTATGGCTGGAAATGGGCGGCGTCTATGCAGTTCCCAATCTGCGAGGCGGTGGAGTCTACGGCGAGGCCTGGCACCACGCCGGCATGCTCGGCAAAAAGCAGAACGTCTTCGATGACTTTGCATGGGCCGCCAAATACCTGTACAACCAGGGCTACACTTCCCGGAAACGCATCGCCATTCAGGGCTACTCCAACGGCGGCCTGCTCACGGGCGCCTCCATCACCGAGCGGCCCAAGCTCTTCGGCGCGGCTTACATTGGTCACGGCGTGCTCGACATGCTGCGCTATCAGAAGTTTTCTGGCGGTTCCTTCTGGGTTCCCGAATACGGCAGCTCAGACAACCAGCAGGCCTTCCAGTGGCTGATCAAGTATTCGCCGCTGCAGAACATCCACAAGGGAACCTGCTATCCCCCCACCCTGATCACGACCTCGTGGGACGATGACCGCGTGGTGCCGAGCCACGAGTTCAAATTCACGGCGAAACTTCAGCGCGCACAAGGTTGCTCCAATCCAATCCTTCTGCGGACGACTGAAAGCACGAGTCATACCTACATGCCGACGGACAAGGAAATCCAGCAAGACGCCGACGTGTGGGCGTTCGAGGCGTGGAACCTCGGAATCAAGAAGCCACCCGAACCGAGCTCCTCCAACCAGTGAGCGGCTAGTCTAGTTGAAGGATTGTGCTGGGAAGTTGAAGGATTGTGCGGGAGCGGATGCGGGCCTAACTTAAGGGAAACGCAGTATTTATGCGCTTGCCGACGCCCAGGCGAGTGCTTTACC
>JBOGLY010000172.1:0-6815 GCA_050746425.1 Acidobacteriaceae bacterium | reverse complement strand
TCGAGCGACAGCAGTTTACCGAGGAACGAAACCGAGTTAAAGCAGTGGATGCTTTTGTCCTCTCTAATGCATCGTAGCATCGGCCGAACGACTGTCCCTATCACCTAACGGGGATGACATTGACTAGCAGCCGCGCTCTGGCTCCCTGCGTCTTGGTCCCGTGCTCAAGCTGTCGGCATCCAAACTTTTGTGGCCATCACCGTTTCCTGATTTTGGAGTCTCCGTGGTGTGAGAACTGCATCCAATCGGTAGACGGCGTCTGCGTCCGGAGTTGATCGACGCCCAACCGAAATCGGCCTTAAGCTACTGGACGGAGAACAGAAGGAGAACGCCGATGCCTCACAATCCGCAGGTCACCAGGGGGAACGAGGTAATAGCGCGGACCTCATTCCGTGCAATAGACGCCGATGGCGTTCGTATCTTCTATCGAGAGGCCGGTTCTGCAAATGCCTCTGTGCTTCTCCTTCTACATGGCTTTCCGTCGTCGTCGCATATGTTTCGCGAGCTGATTCCGCGTCTGGCCGGTCGCTACCGCGTCATCGCTCCCGATTTTCCCGGCTTCGGCTTTACGACCGTTCCCGAAGAGCGCAAATACCAATACAGCTTCGAATCGCTGACAAAGACAGTGGAGGCGTTTGTGAACGCACTTCACTTGACTCGCTACGCAATCTACATCTTTGATTATGGTGCACCGATAGGCTTGCGTCTTGGCGTGGCTCACCCGGAACAAATCACCGCCATTGTCTCGCAGAATGGCAACGCATACGAAGATGGTCTAAGCGAGGGATGGGCGCCGCTGCGCCGTTACTGGTCGGACCCCTCACCGGAGAACCGCGAAGCGCTTCGCCCGATGCTGTCGCTCGAAAGTGTCCGTTGGCAATACGTGCATGGTGTTGCCGATCCGGAGAGTATAGCTCCCGAATCCTACACTCTGGACGCCGCGCTTCTGGAACGCCCTGCGGTCAAGGAAATTCAGCTTGACCTGTTTCGTGATTATGCATCGAATGTCGCCCTCTATCCGGCCTTTCAAAAGTATTTCCGCGAGACGAAGCCGCCTGTGCTTGCGATCTGGGGCAAGAACGACCCGTTCTTTATTCCTCCTGGAGCTGAGGCATTCCGTCGCGACAACCCAAACGCTGTGGTTAAACTTCTCGACACCGGACATTTCGCACTCGAAACGCACGTCGATGAGATCGCGCTGGAGATCGATCGACTGCTCGACCGCGTGACCGGGTAACAGGAAAGGCCACAGTGATTGCACAAGGCCGACATAAAAAGAACTTCACGGAACGGATAAAACATAACGATTGCTAGACAGCAGTGCTACTGCCTATAGGTGTGTGCTTTCTGGTGAACGGCAAACAGGAGAGTACAAAATGGCAGGTAAAAAGACGGCAATTATAACAGGAGCATCCCACGGCATCGGTGCCGGACTGGTAACGGCATTCCTCAAACGCGGATATCGCGTCGTCGCGAATTCCCGCACGATTAGCAAGTCGAATGCGTTTCCGGTTTCAGAAGACCTTATCCTCGTCGACGGAGATATCGGCCAGCCTGAAACTGCCCAAAGGATCGACGAGGCGGCGATTTCACGCTTCGGATCCATCGATGTTCTCGTAAACAATGCGGGGATCTTCCTCGTGAAGCCCTTCATCGATTACACGACGGCGGATTTCAATGCTCTGATATCGACCAATCTGGCAGGCCTTCTGTATGTAACTCAACTTGCGGTCAAGCAGATGTTGAAGCAGAAGTCTGGCAGCATCGTGAACATCTCCACCTCGCTTGTGGAGCAGCCGATTGCTGGCGTGCCGGCAGCGGTCCCCATGATGACCAAAGGAGGAATCCAGGCTGTCACCCGCAGCCTTGCCATCGAGTACGCGACGCGGGGAATCCGGGTGAACGCGGTCGCTCCTGGCATTGTCGATACGCCCATGCACAAGCCCGAGGAGAGAGATTACTTGAAGACGTTGCAGCCGGTGGGAGAGATAGCGAGCATTCAGGATGTCGTGTCCGCAGTCCTCTATCTCACCGACGCAAGTTTTGTCACCGGAGAAGTGCTGCACGTGGACGGCGGTGCTCACGCTGGCAGATGGTAAGAACCTGCGGAAGAGGATGCCGCGATCTTTGGCATTGAGGTAGAGACTGGCGTCGTGATGGTGGCCTATTTGCACGAAGCCTTTGATGAGCGGCTAAGGCTCGGAACACCCCTGACGAACGAAGACGTCGTAGCAGCAGCCGTGCCCGCAAGCCCAATTCCAATCATATGGGAATCGGGTATTGGCATCATTGGCGGCATGGTCACGTCCACAATTCATGTCTTGATCTTTATGCCGGTGTTCTTCGTAATGATGAAAGAGAGAGTGCTGAAGCACGGAACGTTGCAACAAAAAGCCAGAATGGCTTAGTGGAATGACGCGGAAGGAATGGAGGCGCAAACATGAAAAGGAAGAATGGACGCCAGTATAGACATCTGCTCGGTCACAAAGCGAGCATAACCGGTGTTTCTATTTTGGCAACTTCATCACGCTTGCTCTTCTATAACGAGATATAGACAGATTTCAACCCGGATGAAATCCAAATCCTCAAGAAATCCTAAGTTTTGCTTCGAGCGAGAGCTGAGAAACGGTCGGAGGAGAGAGAAGAATGGTTGCAGCCGGAGATGAGTCCGTTGTTCCCAAACAGGGCCGGAACAAGAAATTGACCGTCGATGGTCTGATGCTGGCAACGACGTTCTTCTGGGCAAGCAACATCGTCGCCGGTAAGGAAGCGCTGACCGGTTTTGCACCCTTGGCCCTTGCCCAACTGCGAATGGCCGGTGCAGCATTGTTATACATTTTGCTGTATCTCGCTTGGCGTGGCTTCCCCAGCTTGCGACTGACAAAACGTCAATGGTTGACCCTGATACTCATGGCGTTGACCGGCATCACCCTCAATCAGATTTGTTATATCGGAGGGCTGGCGTTGACCTCTGTGACGCATACCGGGCTCATTCAAGCCGTTGGACCAATCATGGTTCTATTACTTTCCGCTTCGATGGGGATGGAGGCGCTCACACGCCGAAAGATTCTTGGCATGACGATTTCCTTCGCAGGCGTCGCCTTGCTGTTGATTGAAAGACCTGCTCAAGGAAGTGGAGCGAACTGGCTAGGCGACTTGATCATGATTGCGGCTGGAGGGTTCTTCGCGTATTACACGATCTTGATGAAAACAGTCGCGGCTTTCTTCGATCCGCTCCTGTTGAATGCGGTGGTCTTCGGATTAGGGACAATGTTATTGATCCCCTTCTGTGCGGTCTCCGTTGCCGGAATCCGATGGAACCAGATACCGCCGCAGGCATGGTGGGGCTTCGCTTACATGGTGATCTTTGGCTCGGTTATCGCGTATCTCATCTATGCTTTCGCATTGGAGAAACATGGGTATTTACCTGACTCCCGTTACCCCAACATCTTGTGGTCTTAGAAATCCGGGCTTTTGGAGCACTTGATCAACGATTTGTATGGAATCGGCTCGACAACGACGGCCTGTTCGAGCAACCGGTAGAACAGCTTTCCCCGGCTGCGCGATTTGCGCCGGTTAAAACGGAAGACAAACTCGTCGAGATAGGCATCGAGGTGCTCCAGGCTGACCCCGCCCTGGTGAGTTCCCATCAGCCAGCGCTTGAGTAACGCGACCGCGAGATGAACGCGCGGCATCAGTTCTGATGGGGTCTTGCTGTTTCCCTTCAGAAACGTGACCTCGTGCCGGTAGCCTTTGCCTTTGAGCGGCAGGTACCCCTGCCAGCCATCGGTATGAACCACGCTGCCCGGCTCGACGGAGTCTTCAATAAACAGCATCAGGCTGTCGGCGGAAGCATCCGGTATGCGCCGCATGCGGATGCGGCCGATGCCGCGGCCGTCTTCCTCGGCCACAACCGCAATCAATGCTTTGGTTTCCGTTTGCCGGCCCCGTACTCCCTCTTCCTCCCCGCCAAGGTAGGTCTCATCCGCCTCGACGCGCCCGCTCAGCCGATCCCTGCCCGGGCGCACCATGGCACCACGCAGCTTATGCAACAGAGTCCATGCCGTTTTGTAGCTCTTCAACCCCAGCACCCGCTGCAAACCCATCGCGCTGACGCCGTTCTTCTGGCTGGTCACCCACCACGCGGCTCGAAACCAGAGCGTCAGAGGCAGACGGCTATCCTGAAAGATCGTCCCGGCGGTCACCGAACTCTGGTATCCACAAGCCGCACATCGCACAAGCGACTCGGATTTCGGCCAACTCTTTCCCCCGCCGCAGCGCGGACAGCAAAAGCCGTCAGGCCAGCGAAGATGAAACAGATACTCCCGGCAATGCACAGCGGTCGAAAAGCGGACCTCCAATTCCATCAGATCCCGCGGATAATCTTCCATGCGCCAAAACACTACAGGTTGTGGTTACGGGAGTCAAGTAAATACCCGTTTGGAGAAATTATCCGCCTCGAGTGTTGCGGCCTTCGCCTATCTACAGCCGCTGATGGCCGCCGCGATGGGCATCTGGCTCCTGGGAGAAAAGCTTTCTATTGCCGTCGTGATCGGAGGAGGCTTGATCCTGATAGGTGTCAATCTTACGGAACGCGCACGAGGAGAGCGGAAACATATCCAGCATCTGGCGAGTGGCCGCATTTGAGCTTTGGGTCGAGCGCGATACCTTTTATTCCTTAGCTTAGCTTGCCGTTTCCGAGTCGAACTTTCACAGCGAGAGCTAAAGATCGATTTCGACCTCTCTCAAAGGTTTCGAACAACATGTCAGCACATTGCCTTTTGCCGGCGGCTCCAACGGGTCAGGGCGATACCCGACCGTGCCACCGATCAGTGCACATTCGCACGTGTGGCAAACACCGGTACGGCATGACCACTTCACGGGAACGTCGCAGGCTTCGGCAAGTTCCAACAGACTTTGGAATTTCGGGCCCCAAGGGACCGTGATGCCGCTTCGGATGAACGTGACCTGTGGCCCCGGGCCGACAGGCCCTGGAGGCATATGCACAGGAGGTCTCTGGCGTGCGGCGATTCCAGGCGTCAACGATCCCTCCGAGCCGAAGAATTCTATGTGAAGCCGGCTGGCGGCGACACCCCAGGCTTTGAGCCCGGTAGTTAGGTCACGAAGGAAAGGTGGCGGCCCGCATAGGTAAAAATCTGCGCTTTGCGGAACATGAAGTTGATCGAACAGGCGGACGCTCAGATGTCCAGCGCAGTCGTAGTCTTCACCGAGCCGATCCTCAGGCCTTGGCCTGCTGTAAGCAATGTAGCTCCGGCTATGTGTCAGCGCCTTGAGAAGCCCGCGCGATTCTCGCGCAAACGGATGCTCCTGCCCGTTACGAGCGCCATACAGCCACCAAACCTCTCGGGACGATGCCGCGGATGCCAGCGCGTGGAGCATCGCGAGCACGGGAGTTGCGCCGATACCGGCACTCAACAGGACTACCGCTCCATCGCCTGGCTGTAACGTGAAACTTCCTCTGGGGGCGCTGATATCGAGGATGTCGCCAACCGCAACGTGATTGTGCAGGAACGTGCTGGCCGCACCGTTCATTTCTTGCTTGACGCTCACCCGGTACGCTTCCGCACCTGGCCTACCCGACATCGAATAATTCCGCAGGATGGGCGGCAGCTCTGACTTGGGTCGCAGTTTCAACACCAGGAACTGACCAGGCAGCGCTGAAGGCAGCGCCGCCCCGTCTGCAGCCTCAAACGATAGCGAAACCACGCTGGCACTTTCACGATCCACCCGTACGACGCGCATGGACCGGAAGCCAAACCATGCAGGCGGTCTACCTGCGGCAAGTGTTAGGCCGGCGTTGCCCATGACTGGGGTGCTGCCGACTTCTTGATCGATCAACGCGCGCAGGGAAGTTTTCCAGCCGGGACTGAGTGCGGGAATACGCAGCGAGCGTTCGAGTTGATCGTGGGGATGACCCGGCAAATAAAGCAGAGCGTCGATCTCCGTGATACTCATGCGCTCAGGACCACCGGCAACCTTCTTGATTTCGTCACCCGCGCCGACTTCTCCTTCTTCGAGCACGCGAAAATAGTAACCGGGACGGTGGTGCGAGACGAGCATCGCGGCCATCGTCGGCTCATCCATTCGGATCCCCACCCGGTAGCACGTCACGCGCGGTTGCGTGACTTCAAACAACGCTCCGCCGATTCGGTACCGGTCGCCAACGCACACCTCGTCGTCGGCCAAGCCCTCGATAGTGAAGTTTTCACCAAATTGTCCGAAAGTGAAATCGTTGCGATGCAGAAAATCTTCCCAGTAGTGATAGGAGTCCATCTGGTAGACCATTACCGCGCGCTGCTCGCCGCCATGTCCGATCAGATCTCCCTGTCCGTCACCATCGACATTCAGTCGACGAACCATGCGCCGACCCTGCACCGAATCTTTCCAGATGCCGGTATGGACCGTCTCACCACGCCATTGGATATTGCGGGGAGGGCCGACGTTCACAGAAACTAAACGAGGCATAGCGTCACGTTGCTCAGGGCGCTGTTTGTGTCGAATGGGCAGTGGAGAGTGTCGTCACAAACCAAGATCGCTCAAACCAGGATGGCCATCCGGACGGCGTCCAAGCGGCCAATGAAACTTGCGATCTGACTCCTTGATCGGAACATCATTGATCGAAGCGAATCGCCGCCGTAGCAGACCATGTTCATCGAACTCCCAGTTTTCGTTGCCATAAGAACGAAACCAGTTTCCAGAATCATCGTGACTTTCATAGGCGAACCGGACAGCAATTCGATTTTCACCGAATGCCCAGACCTCCTTGATCAAGCGGTAATCGAGCTCCTTAGACC
>JBOGLY010000171.1:0-6825 GCA_050746425.1 Acidobacteriaceae bacterium | reverse complement strand
GTTCCGGTCACCGTCACCTGGTTTGCATTGGTCGCGGTCACGGTCAATGTAGACGAACTGCCGGACGTGATGGTGGTGGGATTTGCGGTGATAGCAACCGTCGGCGTTGGATTCTTCGTGACGGTCACGGTTGCAGTTGCCGTGCTCGTTCCTCCCGGTCCAGTCGCAGTCGCGGTATATGTGGTCGTCGCGGTCGGGCTTACAGTTTGCGAGGCGCTGGTGGACGGCAATGTGTAGGAGCTGCCGTCCGATCCCGTGATTGTGACCTGAGTGGCGTTTGTCGAAGTGACAGCGAGCGTGGACGAGCTGCCTGAAGCGATCGATGTCGGGTTCGCCGTGATGGTCACCGTGGGCGCCGGATTTGCCGCCACTGTTACGGTTGCGGTTGCCGTGACCGTCCCTCCGCTGCCGGTCGCAGTTGCGGTATAGGTCGTTGTCGTTGTTGGGACCACGGCCTGGGTCCCGCCGCTCGGCTGCAATGTGTAGGAACTGCCATCGCTTCCGGCGACGGTCACGCTGGTTGCATTGGTCGCCGTCACCGTCAAAATCGAAGAGCTACCCGCGGTGATTGAAGTTGGATTTGCAGTAATGGAGACGGTCGGGTTGTTCGGTTGGGTCGTCAGAGTCACGACCACGGTGGCATTCGTTGTTCCACCAGGCCCCGTGGCCGTCGCCGTATAAGTGGTGGTCGCAGTCGGCTTGACGGTTTGCGTGCCACCGGTCGCCGACAGTGAATACGAGGTTCCGTCGCTTCCCGTCACCGTAACCTGATTGGCGTTTGTCGCAATGACCGTCAAGCTCGAGGAGCCGCCTGCATTCACTGAGGTTGGATTGGCGGCGATGGTAACAGTGGGCGTAGTCGCCAAAATATGGGGAATGGCATCCCGACAGCCGCCCAGCAGCAGCACCAACGGAACAAACGACAACAGCGCAATAGAGCAAAATGGACGGCGGAACAGTTGTGGGATGCGCGGTCTCATCGCACCATGCACGGCGTACCGGCAAAAACTAGTGTGCGATACACTATTTCGAATCCTGGATATCAACCTTAGCCTCAGCAATTCCATCTCGCCTCGTGGTTCATACCAAATTGGTCAATGCCGCTCGCCCGTCAGCGCTGCTTGCCGGACTGCACCGCCGCATTGCCCTCGGTCAAAAAATCTTCTCCGTCGTTGTAGCTGGCGGAGCAAAAGCGATACCCAGAGAAATCGAATCGCATCCTCTGGGGGAGGGCGTCGCCTGTTCGATGCGACCTTGGCGCTTTACGTTGTTTCCCGTTCTTCTAGATCAATTTGATGAGGCGAACGCTGCCTGGTGTTGTATCGCGCGTGCGATCGACGATATTGCCTGACTATGTACGCGCGGCTTTTCAGGCGCAGCGCATGTCGCCGGTTGTTAAACCGGTGCGCGTTGCGCTACGTTGCGCGATCTATCCATACTGGCGTTCGGGGGTGACATCAGGTGAGTCCAACCCTCGAATCGGCTCCACATCCTGCTGGTCGATCGAGCATTCGGACGTATGCCAGGCAATCGCATGTGCGAACTCAACCGCGTGGACATTGCTTGCAGCCGGTTCGAGCCTGCGACGACCCTTAATTCCATCGCCAAGGGTAGCAATCGGAATCGGGGGCAAATTGTTGGCACTGCTTGGAATCAGGCTGCGCAGCCATCCGCCGCAGCGCGCGGAGACCGCACCCGCATTGCGTATTTCCTTCTCGCATTTCTTCAGCTCAAACCAGCGAAGATAATTGCGAACAACGCTGGCTATCGTCATCTGGACGCCGGCGGCAAAGTTGTGCTCCCCCATGCTGGTCAAAAGCGCCGGAGACCGCAGAATGGCAGTGAGTCGCTCAGCCAGATCGGAGGCATTGCCCTTTTTGTAGAAGCTGACAGCCATATCTTCGTCCGCAGCCATTTCCTGAAAATCGGGAATGTCGGCGCACACGATAGGAAGTCCGTACTCACACGCCTGATGGGCCGGGCCGCTGGATCCAGTTGCGGAGTCGTAGGGCATCACCAGCACGGAACTCGTGCGAAAAAGCTCCGCGACATCTTGCCGTGGTATATATCCGCGGAATTCGATTGGAAGACCCGCAGGCAGTGCCTCCCGGACCGATTCCCAGTACCCTGTCTTCGCGGGATGATTGGCCCCGGCGACGATCAGGCGAGCGTTGGGAACTTTCTTCAACACCGCAGGGAAAGCCTCCATCAACGTTTCCAGCCGCTTGTAAGTTCCCCAGTTTCCGAATGCCAAAATGCGCAGGTCCGGGTTGCCGCGCCGAGAGAAATCCGGTCTGCCGGAAATTGTGGAAAAGATTCCGTGCGTCCCGAGCAGGACGTTTTGCGCGGAGTATTTCGTCATCAACGTGCGCCGGTAACCCGAAAGCAGCACCGAAACCGAATGCGCTTTCAGCAGCGTCCGCGTGGCCACAGTCGTGGCCATGCGGTAAATACCCTCCCGCCGCACTCCGGCGGCGGCCAAATCTACGTTTTCAATGATCTGGTGCAAGGTGATATGCGTATAAAAGCCCGCTGCGCGCGTGAGCGCTGGGGCCGACAGCCCCGCAAAAGCGGCAATCGGACTCGACTGTGTGCCAAAACTTGAGAAGACCAGGTTGAACCACACCACATCGGGCTTCAATTTGCGGATGACGCCCAACAGGCGCACCGGAGTCGCGAGACTGCCAACTCTCCAGCAGCGGATCACGTTGAAACCCGGCAGCTCCGGCTGCTGCCGCGCGTTTAACGGCTTGCCATCGGCATCGGTTGCAAATCCATAGTCGACCAGTTCGTCTGCCAGAATGGTCAACTCAACACGAGGATTGGACTGCAACTCGCGCGCAACATGGAGCGCATATTCATTTAGCGGACCACCGCTGGGCGGGAATGCCA
This sequence comes from Acidobacteriaceae bacterium, assembly GCA_050746425.1. GTDB lineage: Bacteria > Acidobacteriota > Terriglobia > Terriglobales > Acidobacteriaceae > JAKAAZ01. The sequence continues at coordinate 3,933 of JBOGLY010000171.1, read as the reverse complement.
CGACTAAGCATATTTTCATCGATATTTCGCCTCGCAACAGGTTGTGATGTTTCTCGGTCTCCAGCACTTTGAGTGCGCCAAGGTCTTCCAGGGATGCATCGGCGCATCGCAATTTACATGGCACTCACTATGATGCAAAGATTCGACGTTTCGTCATGCTCGCGGCACTACGCAATGCAACGGTCGCCCAACCATCCTCCGCTTTAGCGAACGCACAAAGATTGCGTTGGATGGGCAACGCGCAATGGCCTTTGTTTTTGCGGGTTTGCGGGCTATTTAGATTTGTGCGTGGAGGGCCGCGCGCTCCATGGAAATTCAGGTGCGCGCAAAATCGGAGTGACGCGCTAGTTACTATTGTGTCGCCAGTTGTTTCAAGTTTGCCTGACGCGAACCATCGAGCAGCTGTGGAGATGGCAGAGAATGGAAACGTCGCGCGGAAAAAACTTTCTCTTCAAAAAAATGCGCTCGCGATTCTCTTGCTCCCAAGCAGCAGGGCCATTCCGCGCTTTTACTCAAAACAATGTGATGCTTACATACGGCCTGAAGGTGGTTTGCGTATTCCCGTAGGAGAAGTTGGGGAAGGTTTCCTCCTGGAACCCCGCCGAAAATCGGATTGGATATTTAATGTCCACGTTTCCAGTTTCATCGCGGAACGCATGCCCAAGCGGACGGACATAGGACAATGCGACGCCGCTTTGAATCATGTCGTACACGTGAAAGCTCCGCGTGTTGTCGTAGGATGTCGAAGCTTGTATTTGCCAGTTGCGCGATGGGCTAAAGTCCACAGTGCCGGCGGGGCGCAGTGCTTGCGCGATGCCCGTTCGTATTCCTACCAATCGCCATGCCCGCAGATCTTCCGCGATCGCCTCAACGTTCCATCGCGGCGAGAACCGATGAGTAAGGCCGATGTAGGAAGATGTGTTGTAATTTTCAATTCCCACCGGAGTGAACTGCTGGTCGTTCGCTCCCCACCCTGTAACAAGAGCGGTTTTGCCCCACGGCTCACCGACGCGGAAATTCAATGTGCCGGCCAGCATCCGGGAGTGAATGTCTCTTTCGGTAAAGGGTCCGGCCTCATAAATGAGATATCCGTTGGCCGAAACCATGTTGAAGAACGCGGTGGTGGACATATAGCCGAAGACTCGAAACAGGTTCTGGTTCATCTGCACTGGAGACTCGGAATCGCGACGTATCGTTCCCTGGACTCCAGTATCGAAAGTCAACACGTTGCGTCCCAGCCGAACGACGGGATTCACGCTAAGGTTCATGGAGTAATCCGTGGTATCGCGGTTGACAAGCGAGTTCGTCGCCGGCGAGGAAATGGTGCCGCGAGAGTTGCGAATCTGGAAGAAGCCGCCGACCGTTGGGAAAGTTCCGAGGTGGAGATGGTAGGCAGCAGTGCCCTCGGAGACGAGGTTCGAGCGTGGCGGCGGAAGCAGAGAGAGGTCCGATGGAGGGACCGGAACGGGACCGAAAAGCTTCGAGTCCAATACATATATCGTGCTGTCGTCGAAAGCTGGCTGCATCACGAAATTGCCGAGAAGACTCAATTTTGGATTGATCCTGAATCCTTCATTGGCTCCGGCCTGAAGCAGACCCTGCTCTGCCGTTTCATCTTCTCCAGCGGCGGTCGCGGCTTGTGCGAATGCGGAGAGCGCCTGGGCGCCCTGATGCTCCTGTTGATACACATTGGCTTCGGCAAGCAGATACGGATAGTAATCCGATTCGCTGCCGTCCACTTGCCGCGCGGCCGCCAGCTCGGCGGCTGCGCGCGTCGTTTCGCCTAAAGCGAGATAGCTGTTCGCAAGCGAGATGCGCACGGCAATATCTGGAGCCCCCGCGGCTTTGGCGCGTTGAACATATATCTGCGACAAAGCATACTCATGCATCGCCTGGAAGATGCCCGCGGCTTCAATGTATTCATCTCCGGTCGGTGGCGCGGTGTCTCCGGCCTCGGCCTCCATCTGCGCCAGTGCGATCTGCCGCTCCGCATCTTGCACGTGGCCCTGCTGCGCCATCAGACGAGCTATCGCAAGACGGACGCTTACCCGATCGCTTCCGGAAACTGAAAGCGCTTTTCGAAAGCGGTCCATCGCGGCTTTCTGATCTCCCAGCGTGCTCATCGCCTCGCCGGTCTCGACAAATATCTCGCTTATCAGGTTGCCCCCCGTTTCCTGGCTTTCCGCGGTGGGTGGCGCTTGCTGGGCCAACCGTTCTGCCATCTCAACGTTCCGCGTCGTCTGCGCCCTGTCTCCCAGATACGCGTAGGCGCGCGCAAGCAACGCGTAAACAGCGGGATCGTTTGGAGAAAATTTTTGCGCGTTCCCCAGTTCTTCCACCGCCTGTCGGTAGCGCCGCTGGGCGAAAAGAATGTTTCCAAGGGCGCGGTAGAGCGTGCCGTCATCAGGAGTGAACTTCAGCGCCGCGCGATATTCAGCCGCGGCTTTGGTCAGGTTGCCTTCTCGCCCATAAGCCGTCGCGCGGATCATATGAATGGGTTTCGAATCGCCCATCTCCTGTTCCGCCAGCCGCGACTGCCGGAGGGCCGCCTCGGAATGGTTCCGCTGCAGCTCCGCGAAGGCGAGACCCAGATGCGCCGTGCCGTTCTTTGGCTCCAACTTGAGCGCCGACTGAAAATCCGCTGCCGCTTCGTTGGGTTTACGCAGGTCGTTCAGAACATATCCGCGATTCACATAGGCCGTCACCACTTTGGGATCGCGGTTCAGTGCCTCGGTAAAGTCCTCGATCGCCTGCTCGCGTTTTCCGTAATACTTGTGCGCATACCCGGCCAACAGAGGAATGTCCGGCTCTTTTGGAAATGCCTTGTTATATTTTTGCGTCAGATCCAGCAGGTCATCGTATTTTCCAAGGTGAAGCAAATCGTATCCAAGATAGACCACCACGTCGCGATCCCTGGGCAGCACCTTAATGGCCTGCTCGCCCAGGTCGGCGGATTTGCGATAGTCGCCCTTGAAGCTCCAGTATCTTTCCCTTTCTTTCAGCATCTGCGGTCCTTGCCGCATCTGGTCGGTGGCGTGGCCCAGCCACGTTGCGGCCATGTCCAGGTTGTGCGATTCGATTGCGGCATTCATTCCACCCGCCACGATCAGTCCGTTTCGAGGATCTAGCGAGTAGGCCTTGCGGTACGCGGTCTCTGCTTTGCTGTATTCCTGCAGCCCGGTGTACATGTCTCCCAAGGCAAGATAGGGCACGTAGAGTGAAGGGTCGACTTGTGTTAGGCGCTTGAAATATTTTTCCGCGTCTCGATCTCGTCCGGCTGCGCGCGACGCATAACCGAGAGCAATCAGCGCCGGTCTGCTGCGCGGATCGATTGCCAGCGCCTTCTTGTAGACCGTGATCGCCTCTTCCGTGCGCCCGAGTTTCATCAGCACATCTCCATCGAGCTGGAGGTTGCTGGGGTCGCTCGGACTGATTGCAAGTGCTTCCTTCACGTCGTCTAAAGCGCTGTCGAGCTGGCCTTCGTTCATCTTGATCAATGCCCGCAGCCTTAGAAAAGGCGCTCTGGCGGGACCTTGCTCATTCAGCGAGCCGATTTCAGTTTTCGCTGTCTGGAGCTGCTGTTGCGCGGCACTTTCATTGTTCAAGCTGCGATAAAGCTGCATCAGATTCATATGCATCTGTATGCCATACAGTGGGCCTTCCGTCGGGTTTGCCGGAAGGTGAGCGATCGCCGCTGTATATTCGCGAACAGCGTCTTCATTGTGCTCTTTGAGCTGGGCGATCTCGCCGCGAATCGCGTGCAGCCGATAATAATCGGGATTCAGTCCAGCGGCACGGTGGAGAAAAGGAGCTGCCCCCTCGATCGAGTCGACGGCGACTTCGGCCTGCGCCGCGGAAAGCTGCAAATTAAGATTTCGCGGCATATCATTCGCGGCTTGCGAATAGAATTTCGCGGACTGCTCCATGCTGCCG
>JBOGLY010000170.1:0-6839 GCA_050746425.1 Acidobacteriaceae bacterium | reverse complement strand
GTCCACAACAGGCGAGTTTCAACACCGCAATTTTTTTCCACTTCCGTGGTGAAGTCCACAAGCTGCTGGACGTTCTTCTTGATGAAAATCTGGTCGTCTTCCTGCAGCGGAATGTCTTCGCAGAGGAATGGCGTGTCCAAACCAAGATCGATGCGGATGTGGCCGTTTTGCTCATAGCTGCCATCATCGAACAGCGGTCCAAGGCCGACGACGCGCACGACACGAACTTCCTCTTTCCATACAGGATCGAGCAGGCCGTCGCTCTCGGGATACCAGAGTTTCCACGGCAACTCAAACTCGTAAGCGCTGTCCTCATGCAGAATATCTGTGGCTTCCTGGACGGCCATTTCGGGAGTCTCTGGGTCATCCTGCTCGGCAATATAAACGCGTTGGAATATCGGCGACTGCTGCCAATCCAACGGATAGACGGAGGCGGCGGTGACAAGAGCGTGGGGGAGTTGATGCATTACCTGGGTGAGTTTATCCGGCAGCGCCGTCAATCGAAAATTCGGAAACCATAGGCTGTAATAGAGAGAGTCCGCCATCACTCCATTGTAGAAGAGGAAATACGAAGCAGATTCCCTTCGGGAATGACAGAAAGAAAAGCGAGGACGACAGGGAATGAGAAGATGGTGGTATGCGCTGGACAATTGAGAGGCTGCGCCTGGCGATCGTTCTGGCGGCCGCGGTACTGTTGCTCGCCATCGCAGGCTCTTTCTTTTACGGCCGATGGCGGCTTCGCCACGTCGTCCAGGACTTGCCATCGCGACTCGGCATTCAGATTCAACAAACGACGCAGGGTTTTGTGCTCTCGAAGTCGGCCCAGGGGCGCAAGGTTTTTACGCTTCATGCCTCGCGCGCGGTCAGCTTCAAGACCGGGGGACGCGTGTTGCTGCACGATGTCGAAATCGACCTGTACAACCGCCAGAATGACGAGGCGGACACCATCGCTGGAAAAGATTTTGAATACGATCGAGACAATCAGGTTGTGATTGCGCAGGGAGAGGCGCACCTGGCGCTTCATGCTCCTCCGTCGTCTCATGCGGCAGCGACAAATTCCGGAGTGGAAAATAAACCGGGGGCGCGGATGGTTTACGTCACCACGCACGGCCTGGTCTTCCACCAAAAAACCGGCGAGGCAACGTGCAGCGGCGAGGTGGACTTTCATTATTTGAAATTGAGCGGACAGGCGCTGGGCGCCAATTACGATTCGAAACAAGGGCATTTGATCTTGCAATCCCAGGTTGTGTTGACGACTGAGACGCAGGGCCGCTCCGCGGTGGTCCATGCCGCGCATGCCGTCTACGATCGCGATGCGGCCGCGGTCCATTTGCTGGAGCCCCGGTATTTTTCCCATACGACGCGTGGAGATGAGCATGGCAGGGCGGAAACGGCGGCGGTGTTTCTGCGGCCGGACGGTTCGGCGGATCGCATGGATGCGCAAGGTGCAGTGGAGTTGGCTGCCGCGGACGGGACGGGGATACGGTCGTCCGCCATGCAGGTGCAGTTGGATGAGAAGAGCCGACCGCGGCGAGCGCATTTTTCGGGCAGCGTGCAGTTGACGCAGAACCAGCCGACGCAGCAGACGGTTGGCGGAGGGCGGGATGCGGTTGTCGAATTTGATGCCGACGGTCGTGCGGATCGGGTAACGCTCGATGGCGACGTGGATTTTCAGCAGCAGATTCACGCGGATAAGGAGCAGTTTCGTCGCACTTTGGCGGCGAACCGGCTAGTGGCCTATCTGAAGCCTACGGAGGATCACGGAAAAAACGAGAAGGGCGGGCAGTCTCAGTTGCAGCAGGTGGATGCGACCGGCAATGCGGTCTTTACTTCAGAAAACACGGGGGCCGGCCATCCATCGCAAAAAACCAGCCTGGCGGCGCAGACGCTGAAGGCGAGGTTTCTGGCCGGGAATGAAATCGAACATATGGATGGGGCGGGACAGACGCGAATGCGCATGGTCGCGCCAAATGGAGATATCGACACGAGTACGGGCGACGATCTGTCGGTCGATTTTATAACGGGCAAGCGAGAAATGTTCCGTGAGCATTCCGGGGCGGACAGTGCGCTGAATGCGCAGTCGATCCGAAGTGCCGTGCAAACGGGGCATGTAGTTCTGGAGCAGACGTCGGCAAAGACTACAGGCGGCGCTGACGGCGCTGGCGGCACTCAGAAGTCGACCGCGACCGCGGAGAGCGCGCAATACGTTGGAGCGAGCGACACGTTGACGCTGACAGGCGCGCCGGTTTTTCGCGATGCCAGTGTGGAGATGACCGCGGATCAATTCGAATTGCAACGGTCAGCGGGAAAAATGCTTGCAACAGGAGCGGTGCAGACGACGCTGCGATCCGGCAGCGAGGACGGCGCGGGAGGGATGTTGAGCGGAAGCCAGCCGACACATGTGATTGCGCGGCAGGCGTTGATGCTCCACGACGAACAGGAGGCCATTTTTTCGGGACATGCGCGGCTGTGGCAAGGAGATAGCTCCGTGGAGGCGCCGGTAATTGAGCTATCGGAGAAGATGAAAACCCTGATCGCGTACGGCAACGGGAAGTGCAAGGAGTGTGTGCGCGCTACGTTTCTGGCGCAGTCGGCGGGGCCTGGGCCGCAGAGCGGGCAGACAGCGTCCAAAACTGGCGCGAGCGGCAGTCGCGTAGCCGGCGATGCGGAGGACGGCACCTTTCGCGTACAGAGCGGACGGCTGATCTATTCCGATGCGCAGCGCGAGGCCATTTTTTCGGAGCACGTTGAGGCGATCAGTTCGAGCGGCGAGATCTTCGCGGACCGCGCGGAAGTGTTTCTGACGCCGGTCGGCGCGCATCTTATGGCGAAGCTGACGTCTCCCACCCTAGCCGCAAAAGACGCGGCGAGGATGGGGCACCCAGGTGCGGAAAAAGAACTCAACAATTCCTCAGGGCGCAACAATGTGTCGCAATCTTCCGTTGAAAGGATTGTAGCCACGGGCAATATCGTGGTGGAGCAGCCGGGGCGGCGGGCGACGGGAACGCGGTTGGTATATACCGCAGGCGATGGTCGCTTCGTGCTGACGGGAGATGGCACGCATCCTCCGCGAGCGGTGGACTCGACACAAGGAACGGTGACGGGAGAAACTCTGGCGTTCTCCTCCCAGACGCAGGCGATAATGGTAAGCGGCACGCCGAACGATGCGGCTGTGACCAAGACGCGGGTGCGGAAGAGATAAATGCAGCGACTGACGACCGACCAACTGGCGAAACACTATCGTGGAAGGCAGGTGGTGCGGGGCGTCTGCCTCGATATCCACAAGGGGGAAGTTGTGGGCCTGCTGGGGCCGAACGGGGCTGGAAAGACCACGACTTTCTATATGATCGTTGGGCTGGTCGAACCGGACGCGGGGCGGGTTTTGGTTGGCGACCATGACATTACCCGGTTGCCGATGTATCTGCGGGCGCGCAATTTCGGGATCAGCTACCTGCCGCAGGAGCCCTCGGTTTTTCGCAAGCTTACGGTGGAAGAAAACATTCTGGCGGTGCTGGAAGTGCAGCCCGGCGGATGGCAGCAGCGGCGGGCGCGCATGGAGCGCCTGATCGAGCAGTTGAGCCTGGGACATGTGCGGAAGACGCGTGGGTATGCACTGTCGGGCGGGGAGCGCAGGCGGGTGGAGATTGCCCGATGCCTTTCGATCGAGCCGAATTTTATTTTGCTCGACGAGCCTTTTTCCGGAATCGATCCGATCGCTGTCCACGATCTGCAGGACATTATCTTCGACTTGAAGGCGAGCGGGTATGGGGTGTTGATTACCGACCACAACGTGCGCGAGACCCTGACGGTGACTGACCGCGCCTACATCATCAACGAAGGGAAAATTTTTCGCACTGGCACACCGGAAGAATTGGGCCAGGACCCGGAAGTGCGGCGGGTGTATCTCGGCGAGGGGTTTACGCTGGGTTGAAAGACCCAGGTTAGCTGCGCGAACCTGGGGCACCCTGGCTGGTTCGCGTGGGTTAGCTGGGCACGTGTAAGCAATTTTAGTGCAAATGTCTTAAATAGCACATAAGATACCGGATGCGGGCCATTGATCGTGCTTTTCGAACAAGACGACCTTGCCCGATGTAAACTGTTCCTAACTCCCCCCGTCCCACTGGAATCCTGCCATGGCACTGCTACAACCCCGGCTAAATTTGAAGGTCTCGCAGAAGCAGATATTGACGCCGGGGCTCGTCCAGATGGTGAGCCTGCTGGCGCTGAACAAGCAGGAACTGAAGGAGATGATCGACGCTGAGCTTCTGGAGAACCCGGTGTTGGAGGAGTTGGAGGAAGCGGTCCCGCTGGCCGAGGAGATCCGCACTCCTGAAGAAGCGGTTCCCGCAAGCGAGGAAAAAACCGAGGAGCGCGATCCATTCGAAGAGATCGATTTCGGTTCCTATTTTCAGGACTATCTGGACCCTGGCTATCGCACGCCTCAGAGCACCGAATTTAACGAGAAGCCTTCGTTCGAGAATTTTCTCTCCAAGCCGACCACGCTCACCGATCATCTGATGTGGCAACTGGGATCGTTGCACCTGACGGACGGTGTGTGCGAGGCTGCGGAGTTAATCATTGGAAACCTGGATGAAGATGGCTACCTGACGGCGAGCGATGAGGAACTGCTGGCTGTGCTGGCACAGAAATTCGAACCGGGTACGGAAGATGTTTCGCGTCCTGCGGCCGCGATCAACTCGAATGGACACGCGCGCTCGAGTTTCGCGCAAGCCCTGCCCGGATCCACCGGCCTGAATGGATCAAAAGCAGCGAGCAATGGCAACCTGGGTCACGATGCGACTCCGCATGGGAAATCGACGTCACTGGAGGCCAATTCAGCATCCGGCGTTGAGGGCGGAGGAAATGGGCATAACGGGCATCCACAATTTTTGCCCGCATTGCAGCGCGATCTGGAAGAGGCGCTGCATATTGTGCGGAGGTTTGATCCGGTTGGCATCGCGGCGCGCGATTTGCGGGAGTGCCTGCTGACCCAGTTGGATGTGCGTTCGCAGCAGGCGGGCGAGTTGGCGGAAGGATTGCGCCTGGCTGCGGCTGCCGACGTCGAGGTTCGCGATGCGGAAGAAGAGTGGCAGCAAGATGGCGCGGCCGGCGCCGAACAGAGCGAAGCCGATCAAACCGCGGAACGGATACAGCAAGAAGCGTGCGCCGTGATGGCACTGGCGCGACGCATTATCGATGAATTTCTGCCGAATCTGCTGAAACGCGACGTGCGGGAACTGGCGCGGTTTACGGGCAGCCCGCAGGCAAGAGTGCAGATGGCGATCGAGTCGATTCGCGGTCTCGATCCCAAGCCCGGCCAGCGTTACAACCGGGAGCAGGTGCGGCTGATTGAACCCGATGTCGCATTCCAGAAGCGCGACGACGATTACGTGATTCTGATCAACGATGAGGAGATGCCCACGCTGCGCCTGAACCAAGGCTATCGCCGAATGTTGACCCAGGAAGGGACGGAGCGGGAAGTCCGCGATTATGTGAAGGAGCGGTATCGTTCCGCCATCCAACTGATGCGCAATATTGAGCAGAGGAAGAACACGATTGTGCGCACCTGCGAGGTGATTGTGCGCCGGCAGCGTGAATTCCTGGAGCATGGCGTGGACGCGCTGAAGCCGATGATGATCAAGGATGTGGCAGAAGAAATTGGCGTGCATGCCTCCACGGTGAGCCGGGCCGTGGCCAATAAATATGTGCATACTCCGCAGGGAGTGTATGAGCTGCGGTTCTTTTTCTCCGAGGGTGTGGGCGGACCGGAGGGGTCGGACACTCCGCTGCTGCTGTTGAAGCGCAAGGTGAAGAAGATGATTGAGGAAGAAGATTCAAGCAAGCCGCTGACCGACGATGCAATCGCGCATCTGCTGCAATCGCAGGGAATTGCGGTGAACCGAAGGACTGTTGCCAAGTATCGCGAAGACATGGGCATTCCCAGCACCCACCAACGTCGCGTCCGCATCTGAATCAATATGCATCGATAACCCAAAAAAGATAAGAAATCAGAACTCTGGAGGGACGCGAATGGACTCGGAACTTACCGGACGAAACGTCAAGGTCACGAAAGAGATGCGAGCCATTGCGGAAGAAAGCCTGGATCGGATTGAAAAGATCGTGGGCAGAGGCGCCAGCGCGCGCGTCATCTTCAGTTTTCGGAAATATCTATCGATTGCGGAAGTCACGGTGAATGCCCGGCAACATAAAGCAGTGGGAGTTGCGGAGGCGCCAGACGTGAGCGCAGCGTTGCGGACCGCACTGGAGAAGGCCGAGAAGCAGGCGCTTCGCTGGCGGAAGAGCAAGGTGGAGAAGAAGCGCCAGGCCAGACCCATCAGCGCGGTGCTGACGGCTGCGGCCTCGGACGAGGCATCGTTGGCCGCGCAGGCGGAGGTGCAGCCCGCAAACGGGAACGGAAAAGCGTCTTTGCCCGGGAAAAGAAAATCTGCTGGCGTGCATATTGTGGCCGCGCCGGAGGCAATGGCGCTGCGGCCCATGACGATTGAAGAAGCAGTCAAGGAAGCGGAGTCCGGCGACCGGCAGGTATTTGTGTTTCGCGATCTTTCAGGCGATCTAAAAGTGCTGCATTGCGCGGGCGATGGATTGGTGCGGCTTACGGAAGTTTCCTGATATTGGCGAAACGCGGCGAAAAAATCGGCCCGGCAGATCGCGCTTCTTTCACGGTACAATCCTAATTCACGCCGCTTATTGGGAAACTTTGCTGCGAGCGAAAGGGAACCGATGAAGCGCACTGCCGACAAAAGCGAATCGGAGCCAAAGACGAGAAAACCTTGTGTGGAGAAGCTTCCGCCCGACGGCGAACGCTCCGAAGGACTGCC
>JBOGLY010000169.1:0-6875 GCA_050746425.1 Acidobacteriaceae bacterium | reverse complement strand
GGACAATGTGCGACGCTGTTATTCCTGATTCTAGAACAGTTCTCCTGATGCTGTAGGTTGCGAAAATCCGTTATGTGCAGCCTTTCTCTAAGGAAAGGCTGCGTAAATATCGATGGCTTCGATATACACCTTCAGGAGAACTGGTCTATCGCAGTGGGGCGATCGCCCTCGCAGGCCGACACCGAGTTCGCTTGCCGACTGCTTGCGAACATAAGACTATGGAGAGAAGAGGTTCGCGCCCAAGCAAGATTTGGGCGCGGAGGTTCCGTGCGCTCCGCCGGATGAGGCTGGATTCCGCAGAGGCTTCACATAGAAGGACCGTATGCACTGTCGCAAACTGAAGCCGCTTTCCCTGGCGATGGTGCTGGCGCTTACGATGGCAGCGCTGCTTGCCGTCGCGACAGCGCGTGCCCAACAGAGCGCGAGTCCTGTTGTGCCGGACCGCATCTCTTTATCTCAGTCCCAGACTCAGCCGCCAGTCCAGGCCGGACCGCATGGCGCATTCACTTTCAGGACCTCCGTTACGGAAGTGGTCTTATATGCGACCGTCATCGATAGTCATCAGCATCTGGTGACCACCCTGAAGAAACAGGACTTCACAGTGTATGAGAACAACGTCCGGCAGACGATCTCTTCATTTGGGCAGGAGGATGTGCCGGTTTCGATGGGAATCCTGATCGACAACTCCGCTTCCATGTCGCCCAAGCGGTCGGCGGTGACCCGCGCCGCGATCGATCTTATCGAAGCCTCGAACCCGCAGGACGAGGCCTTTATTGTCAATTTTTCCGATGAGGCATTTCTCGATCAGGACTTTACCTCCAACATCGATCTGCTGAAAAAAGGCCTCTCCCATGTAGATTCCGAGGGAGGCACCGCGCTCTACGATGCAGTCATCGCCGCCGCGGATCATCTGGCGAAGCGCGCCAAGCATGCGAAACAAGTGATCCTCATCATTACCGACGGGGAGGACAACAGTTCCAGCGCGACGCTCGCCGATACCGTTCGTCGCGTTCAGAACCTGAGCGGCCCCATCGTTTACTCGATTGGCCTGCTTTACGATGCATCGAACCGCACAGAATCGCACCGGGCGCGCAAGGCATTAGAAACGCTCAGCGACCAGACCGGCGGTCTTGCCTTTTTCCCCAAGTCTCTGGACCAGGTCGATACGATTGCAGCCGAGGTGGCACGCGACATTCGACAGCAATACATCATTGGCTATCACCCAACCCAGCCGATAAGTGAGGGCGGCTATCGCGCCGTCCGGGTCGAGGCAAAAGCAAAAGGGCTTGGCAAGCTGACCGTTCGCACCCGTCCCGGCTATTTCGCAAGTCCCCAGCCACAGTCGGGCGGCGTCTCACCCGCTCCCGCTCATCCTTGAACAGCAGCAGGGTGCCCCATTCAAGCCTTCCGTTGGCTTGAGTGGGAGTGGAGAAACGTGTCGCCCTGAATGAAGCGCAGCGAAGTGGAGGGAGTTGGGGGTGTGCAGATATAGGACTGAGTGCTATATTTCAAAAGTGAGACAGCCCACGCCTAGAAAATATCGCAGCAATGCCACGGCCGCCATTCACGAGACGGCGGCGGACCTGCATCGAGTGGGCGGAATGGACAAGAAGACCATGCGCAAGTTCGACGCGCTTTGCCTGACGCCTATTCAGGACATGACGCCCAGGAAAATCCGCGCGCTTCGTGCCCGTGAAAAGGCGAGCCAAGCGGTCTTCGCGGCCTATCTGAACGTGACGCCGAGTCTGATCAGCAAATGGGAGCGGGGTGAAAAGCATCCGCGGGGGGCCTCGCTGAAGCTTCTTTCTCTGGTGGACAAAAAAGGCCTGAAGATCGTCGCCTGATAAAGAAGTTAAACAATGCGGCGGCTCTGGGTATCGGAAACGCCAATCCGCCCCGGTCATCCTCCCATTGCCTGCTGTGGAACATAACCCGCACAATCTTTTTCATCGCGTCTATTGTCGAGCCGCGCCAGCGGTTAGGATAGCCTGAGGCAAGCTCTTCAAATCATGTCCTGCGGACGCGGCAGCGCGGAGGTCATTTGCTTTACTGGCTTCTCTACCAGAAGTTGTTCGTTTACATCCACGCATTCCGCGTCTTCCGCTACCTGACGATTCGCACTGCGTTTGCCACCCTGACCGCGCTGTTGATTGGCCTGCTGATCGGCCCTTATCTGATTGACCGGTTGCGCGAATTTCAAATCGGCCAATTCATCCGCGAGGACGGACCCAAGGCGCACCAGAAAAAAGCAGGCACCCCGACGATGGGCGGGCTGCTGATCTGTGTTGCAATTCTGGTACCGACACTTTTGTGGAGCGATCTGTCGAACCCGCTGGTGTGGCTTGCAATTCTGGCGCTGGTCGGCTTTGGCGGCATCGGATTTGCCGACGATTATCTGAAGGTAGTCCACCGACGAAATCTGGGGCTGCGGGCGCGGGTCAAGTTCACGGCGCAGATCGGCGTTGCCGCGCTGATTGCCGTTTTTCTGCTGTTGCTGCGCCGGGATGGGGAATACTCGACTCGCCTGATGGTGCCGTTCTTCAAGCATTTTCGTCCCGATCTGGTGCTTCACTCCATTCGCCATCTGCCGCATCTTGGACCGCTGGCATTTGTACTATTTGTGCTGTTCACGGTGCTGGTGCTGGTTGGCTCCAGCAACGCCGTCAACCTGACGGATGGACTTGACGGCCTCGCGATCGGCTGCGCCATTATCGCGGCGGGCGCGCTGACTGCGCTGACCTATGTCAGCGGCAACGTGGTGTTCGCGGACTATCTTGGCTTGCAGCGCATGCCGATGGTTTCAGAGTTGACCGTTTTTTGCGGCTCGATGGTCGGGGCCAGCATTGGCTTTCTCTGGTATAACGCTCATCCGGCGGAAGTTTTTATGGGCGACGTCGGGTCGCTTGCGCTGGGCGGCGCAATTGGCACGGTCGCTGTGATCATAAAGCAGGAGTTGCTGCTGCCGTTCATCGGCGGAGTTTTTGTTCTGGAAGCGCTGAGCGTGATGCTGCAGGTGGGAAGTTATAAACTGCGAAAAAAGCGCATCTTCAAAATGGCCCCGATCCATCATCACTTTGAACTGTTGGGATGGTCGGAGTCGAAAGTGATTGTTCGCTTTTGGATTGCGGCGCTGGTATTTGCGCTGTTTGCCCTGACTACGCTGAAAATGCGTTGACGCAGTGGAAAGCTCACAGTGCGCGACTGAATTTGTGGGAAACGGGAGCGATAAAAACATGGGACAATCGAATCGCGGCGGAAATTGAGCGGATGATGGAATTGAAGGACAAGAAAATTCTGGTGGTGGGGCTGGGGAAATCCGGCCTGGCATCGGCCATTTTCCTGAGAAAACACGGGGCGCAGGTCACCGTCTCCGATGTGCGCAGCGTGGAGGCGCTGGCCGGCGATTTGCCCGCGCTGCTCGATGCCGGCGTGATGGTCGAAGCCGGCGGACATGGCCTGCTTACATTTCGCCGTCAGGACTGGATTGTGGTTAGCCCCGGCGTTCCGATGGATACTCCGGAGCTGGCGCAGGCCCGCGGATTTGGAACGCCCGTCATCGGCGAACTGGAGCTGGCTTCGCGTTTCCTGCGCGGTAAAATTCTCGCGATCACCGGATCGAACGGCAAGACGACGACCACGGCGCTGTGCGGGGAAATCTTCCGCGCCAGCGGATTGCCAACTCAGGTGGGCGGCAACATTGGGCTGCCGGTAATTTCCCTGGTGCAGGAAAGCACGGATGAAGGCTGGAATGTGCTCGAAGTCTCCAGCTTTCAGTTGGAGACGGTCGTCGAATTTCATCCCGACATCGCTGTCATCCTGAACATCGCGCCGGACCATCTCGATCGCCACGGCAGCATGGAAAATTACATTGCGGCGAAGGAACGCATCTGCCGCAACCAAACCGTGGAAGATTTTCTGGTATTGAATGCCGAAACCGTGGAGACCCAGACCCTGGCGGCGCGGGCAAAGTCACGGGTCTTCTGGTTCAGCGCGCGTCGGCCAGTCCGGCAGGGGTGCTTTGTATATCAGAATGCGGTTGTCTGGCGTCCGAACGAGCAGTCCGCGGCGGAGCCGGTGCTGCCCGTCGGCGAAATTCCGCTCAAAGGCGAGCACAATGTCGAGAATGTTCTGGCGGCGGTATGCTCCGCGAAGCTGGCTGGAATCTCCAACGAAGCGATTCGCAAGGCTGTGGCCGCATTCCGCGCCGTGGAGCATCGTTTGGAGTTTGTCGCTCGCATCGGCGGAGTGGATTTTTACAACGACTCCAAGGCCACCAACGTGGACGCGACGATGAAGGCGATCGCTTCCTTTCCCGGAGGAATTCACCTGATCCTGGGCGGCAAGGACAAGAATTCCGACTACACTCAGCTCGTTCCACTGCTGAAGGAACGCGTGCGCGCCGTTTATACAATTGGCGCGGCGGCGGAAAAGATTGAGCAGCAGATCGGCGGCACGGTGGAACTGCTCGGTTGCCAGACGTTGGAGCGCGCCGTCGACCAAGCCGCTTCGCGGGCGAAATCCGGAGAAATCGTTCTGCTGGCGCCGGCGTGTTCGAGCTTCGATCAATTTGAAAATTACTAGCATCGCGGACGGTGCTTCAAACAATACGTACAGGCGCGGCAGGGTGTGAATGCATGGCAAAACGTGTCGGCGTAGACAAGTGGCTGTTCATCGTCACGCTGCTGCTGGTGCTCTTTGGCCTGGTCATGGTATTTTCCGCGTCCGCGGTGATGGCCAAGCAGCGCTACGGCTCCGCCTATGAATTCGTCATCAAGCAGTCGGCGTGGGCGCTGCTGGGGCTGCTGGCCATGCTGGTCCTGATGCGCGTCAACTATCGACGTTACAATACGCCGTCCTTCATCTTTCCGTGTGTAGCTGTCACCACGTTGTTGCTCATGGCGACATTT
Organism: Acidobacteriaceae bacterium; assembly: GCA_050746425.1. Classification (GTDB taxonomy): domain Bacteria; phylum Acidobacteriota; class Terriglobia; order Terriglobales; family Acidobacteriaceae; genus JAKAAZ01. The sequence goes on along the minus strand of JBOGLY010000169.1, from coordinate 1,968 downwards.
TTCATGCACGACTCGCACCATACCCACCGCTGGATTCGCTTCAGCATATTCAGCTTTCAGCCATCGGAAATTGCAAAACCCGCGCTGGTGCTGTTTCTCGCATGGTTTCTGCAGGACCGCGTCGATCGGCTGGGCGACTGGCGTCGCGCGCTGCTGCCCGCCGCGCTGCCCAGCCTATTATTTATCGCGCTCATCCTGAAAGAACCCGACCTTGGCACTGCCCTGGTCTGCGCCGTGGTGACCGGGCTGATGCTGTATCTGGCCGGCGCGCAGATAAAATATCTACTCCTCGCGCTGGTGGCTGCTTCGCCGCTTCTTTATTACATGCTGTTTCATGTTGCCTGGCGTCGCGCCCGCATGGTCGCGTTTCTAAATCCGGAAAAAGATCCGCGCGGCACCGGCTTCCACATTCTGCAATCTTTGATTGCGGTGGGCGCGGGCGGCATTCATGGCGTTGGCCTGATGGAAGGCAGGCAAAAGCTGTTCTATCTTCCCGAGCCGCAGACCGACTTTATCTTTGCCAATATCGCGGAAGAACTAGGACTGATCGGCGCCATATTCGTCATTGCGCTTTTTCTTGTGCTGGCCTATCGCGGCCTTCGAGCGGCGCTGCTGTCGACCGATCCGTTCGCGAGGTTCCTTGCCTTCGGCATCACCGCGACTATTGTGATCCAGGCATTCTTCAACATCAGCGTGGTCCTGGCGCTGGTCCCGACCAAAGGGATCGCGTTGCCGTTTATTTCTGCTGGGGGTACATCGCTGTTTTTCACTCTGATTAGCATGGGCGTGCTCTTAAATATCACCAGGGAGATCGACTGACGCGCATGGCGAACGGAAAGATGCGCGTATTGATCGCCGGCGGCGGCAGCGGTGGACACGTTATTCCGGCATTGGCGGTCGCGCATGAGCTGAAGCGGACCTCCGACGCGCAGATTCGATTCGTCGGAACTGCTCGTGGAATGGAAACGCGGCTGGTACCGGCCGCCGGATTTCCGCTGGAACTGATCCAGGTCGGACAATTCAACAGCGTCAGCCTAAGGACAAAAATCGCGACACTCGCCAGGCTTCCGTTAGGCGTACTCGCCTGCATGCGTCTGCTGCGAAAATTTCATCCGCACGTTGTGTTCGGAGTGGGCGGCTATGCATCCGGCCCGGCCATGCTGGCGGCCATCCTGACCGGGACGCCGAGAGTTGCGTTCGAGCCCAATGCCGTGCCAGGCATGGCGAATCGCTGGATCGGCAAGCGCGTGCAGGCCGCCGCAGTCAACTTCCCGGATACGCTTCGTTATTTTCGCAACGGGCAAGTGACGGGGATTCCAGTTCGCCCGGAATTCTTCTCGCTTCCATCTCGCCCCGCTGACGCACCTCCGCGCCTGCTGGTTTTCGGCGGTAGCCAGGGAGCGCGGGTGCTGAACCGGACGATGCCGCAGATTGCCGCCAATCTGCTGGAAGCTGTGCCCGGCCTCACGATTCTTCATCAAAGCGGCGCGCGACATTTTGAAGGAACGCAGCAGGCATATTTGCAATCGGCGGAACTGCGCGAGCGCTGGGCTGGCCGATGGAGCGTGGAGCCATTCCTGGACGATATGCCGGCGCGCTTTGGCGAAGCGAGCCTGGTGCTTTGCCGCAGTGGCGCCAGCACGGTGGCTGAACTGGCCGCCGCGCAGAAACCTTCGCTGCTGGTTCCGTTTCCCCGTTCCGCCGACGATCATCAGCGCCGAAATGCGGAGGTATTTGTCGAAGCTAAAGCCGCCGCCATGCTTATCGAAGCGGATCTGACGCCGGAGCGGTTGCTGACGGAATTGGTTCGCCTGTTCAAAGATACTGACGGCCTGGCCGCAATGGCGAGAAACGCGCGTTTGCTGGCCCACCAGAATGCCGCCGCTTCAATTGCGGCGCTGATCGAACAGAAACAGCCTGGTGCCCCAGGTTCGCGTAGCTAAGGCGGTCTTACAGATACTGTTGCTT
>JBOGLY010000168.1:0-6877 GCA_050746425.1 Acidobacteriaceae bacterium | reverse complement strand
CCCTTGGATGGGTGCGGTCATAGACGGCGGCAACCTGCCCGCTCGTCAGGTGCGTATAGCGCTGCGTCGTCGAAAGCCTGGCGTGTCCCAGTATCTCCTGAATCGCGCGCAGGTCCGCGCCTTCCTCCAGCATGTGCGTCCCAAACGCATGGCGCAAAGTATGCGGATGCACGTCCGCGGCAAGACCATGCGAAAGAGCAAGTAGCTTCACGATTCGACCCACGCTGCGCGTCGTCAGGCGACCGTTGCCGCGCACCCGCACATTCAGCAGCAACGCGTCTGCCGCCGGCGCTCGACCAGGCTGATCGCGGCCAGCCAGCTTTTCATCGCGCGAGGCCAGCTTTTGAGCCCGCGATGGAAGATAAGCGTGGATTGCCATCGCCGCCGCGTCGCCAAGCGGTACATAGCGCTCCTTACGCCCTTTGCCGCGCACTAGCAAGCATTCATTGCCCCACTGAATATCTTCAAGGTTCAGCCCCACAAGCTCGGCGTTGCGAATGCCACAGCCGTACAGCAGTTCCAGAATCACACGATCGCGCTCCGGCCACGCCGTCTCAGCATCGAGACTGTCGAAGGCCTGGTTCATTTGCTCCGCTCCCGGCACGCGTGGCAGATGTTTTGGCAACTTAGGAGTGGAGACCAAACGCGCGGGATTCTGTTCGATGTGACCATTGCGCGCCAGCCATCCGAACCAGGAACGGATTGCCGCCAGCGCCCGTGCTACCGACGGCTTCGATAAATTCTTTTCATACAGCGTCCCCAGATATTCCCGGATCGTTGGATGCTCAATTTGCGCCGGCACAACGGCGCTGCCGCAGCGCTTGGCTAAAAATGCCGCAAATGAAATGAGCTCCCTTCGATAGGCCCGGGTCGTATGTTCGGACGAGGCGCGCTCTACCATGAGTACAGCCAGGTATTCACCGATCAGGCGCAGAATCTCCGGCGCCGAAACCTCGGGCGCCCCATCCTTTCGCGCATTTGTGAAAGGGTGGGAGTCATGTATCTCGTCAGTGCCGATTTGCTTTTCGGCTTTCATAAGACCTCGGGCGCACCAGGGCCTGCCGGTGGCCCGCTCAAGCCCTCCGTTGGATCGAGTGGCATGCGACCCGCGCCTCTAGGATGATGCGCGCGATGCACCGCCTTCAACCTGCCCAGCGCGAGATGGGTGTAAATCTGCGTGGTGGCAATGTCGGCGTGGCCCAGCAGAGTTTGCACGGTGCGCAGGTCCGCGCCATGCTCCACCATGTGGGTGGCGCAACTGTGGCGCAGCATGTGCGGGCTCGCCCGGTGATTGACCTGCTTCACCATGGTCCATACCGTCTGCCGCGTCAGCGGCTGCCCCCGCTGCGATAGAAACACTTCACGGACTGTCTGTTTACCCGACTTGCGAAGCAGTTGCGCGCGACCGTGTTCCAGGTATTCAGTAAGCGCCTGGATTGCCGGCTGCCCTAGCGGCACGATGCGCTCCTTGTCTCCTTTCCCCCGCACCAGCATCTGCCCCTGCTGCAGCGAAATGTCTTCAACCGCAAGCCCCACCAGCTCCGACACGCGCACTCCGCCACCGTATAACAGTTCCAGCATGGCCCTGTCGCGCAGGGATTGCGGCGTGCAATCCTCGGTCGCGCTTCCCGCCGCGCCATGCCCGGTCCGGTCGATCATGGCTGCCACTTCGCCTTCCGACAGCGACTTGGGAAGCACCTTCCAGCCCCCAGGCGTCTCCAGATGAATCGTCGGATCGTGAGCGATCCGCTTGTCCAGAAGCAGCCAGCGATACAAACCGCGAAGACAGGAGAGTTTGCGCGCGCGCGATCGCGCCTCCACCTGGTGCGCCTGCAAGTGGGCGATGAACCCGGCCAGGTCTTGATACTTTGCGGAGGCCAGGAAGCCGTTCGACTGCTCCAAGAATTCCGCGCATTGCAACAGATCGCGCCTGTAAGCTTCGCACGTGAGCGGGCGAAGGCCCTTCTCGACGCGGAGATAGGTCAGATATCCCTGAATCAGATTCAGATTGTTCAGATCGAGATTGTGACGGCTCTCCATGCTCTGCATCGCCTTATGAGAAATTATCGAACACGCGACATTCGATCCGGCAACTCTTTCCAATGGAATCAACCTTGCCAGCCCGCAGGGTGCATTGCAAGATTACAGGCTGGTTGCAAGCATGGCGAAGTTCGCGCCGATGCTGCATCATAGAGTGGAAGGCCCAGTCACAACGTAAATCGTCAGCCTTCGGTATTTTCTATTTTTATCTTTTGATAAGGTCGTTTGCTTTGGCACAAGAACTCACGTCTCCGAATGTCTCCACTCTCTCCTCCTCTGAATTTTTCCGCCGTATATGCGCCACTCAGCCGGCCGTCGCCGTGTTTGACTGCGATGGCACTCTCTGGGCTGGCGACGCCGGCGTCGGCTTCATGCAATGGTCCATGCAGTCCGGACTGCTTTCTCGTGAAGCCTCCAATTGGATGGATGCGCGATATCGCGCTTACCTCCGCGGCGAAGTTTCCGAGCTCGCCATCTGCGGCGAAATGGTGCAGATCTATCGCGACTTGCGGGAAGCAGAACTGCGGCAGGCCGCGCATACATTTTTCGACACCATAACTCGCCCGAACATCTTTCCTGAAATGAGCGACCTTTGCCGTCAACTGCGGGAACGCGGGACCGTCCTATGGGCGGTCAGTTCCACCAATAGCTGGCTGATTGAAGACGCCATGCGCCACTTCGAAATTCCAGCCGAGCGCGTATTGGCGGCGCGCGTCCGCGTCGTCGACGGTTTAATTACGGAGGAACTGCTCGATATACCGACCGACGAAGCCAAGGCGGAATCATTGGCGCGCTCTGGCATCCTCGAACCTGACGCGGTCTTCGGCAACTCCATCCACGACGCCGCCATGCTCGCAATCGCAAAACATCCGTTTGTCGTAAATCCCACGGCGGAGCTGACCGAGTTTGCGGCAGTGCAGGGATGGCCGATCTTCCAGCCCGGTCCTGTTCCTGCGTGACGTCGATGCCTGACGGCTCCGAACCACACGGCCTTTCGAAGGAGCACCACCGGGTGGCCCAGGGCTCGATTTTGAGACCAGGGATCTCGCCATCCCCACTGCGCATCGCCTCGCTTCAGCCCAGCATCACGCTCACGCTCGAACGACTTGGTCGTCTCGACGACCTCGTGGCCTGCACCCGCTACTGCGTCGAGGCGCTCCCAGAGGTCGCTTCCCGCAACCTGACAATCGTTGCCGACTCATGGTCTTCCACCATGGATGAACTGCTGGCTATTCGGCCCAACCTGGTAATTGCGTCAGCACCCTATCGCATGGAGTCGCTGGCCGCCATTCTGCGCGCCGGTTGTCCAGTGTTAACGCTCGCGCCACATTCGCTCATAGACATTTTCGCGGACATTCGCCTGCTGGCATCAGTCGTTCACGCCTCGGATTGCGGCGAGGAACTGATCGCCGCATTCGTCTCGGCAATCGAACGTGTTCGCGCGATAGCTGCAAACTCCGCCAGCCATCCACGCGTCTATTGCGAAGAATGGGGGAAGCCGCTCATCCATTCCCAGCCCTGGGTTCAGGAACTGGTCGAGACCGCCGGAGGCCAGTTCATCGGCGATGCTGGAAAGACCACTACAGCCGAAACAGTCGCGGCAAGCGATCCAGATATTTTAGTCTTCGCCTGGTGCGGCGCTGGCGATCGCGTCCCGCTCGCGCGCGTCATTGAGCAGCGTGGCTGGCAATCTCTCCGCGCTGTCGCCGAAGGCCGCGTCTACTGCATTCCCGACGAGTTTCTAAACACGCCCGCCCACCCCTTGCTCGATGGCCTGGCGTGTCTGGCAGCGGCCATACATCCAAACCTATTCCCAGCGCATCCGCGGCTGATTTCACTTGTCGATTCGCGCAACCAGCCGCGAAACACTATCCTAGAGAAGTGATGGAACCGGAGATCGAAGTTGCAACGCAATCCCACCCGGAAAAGCCCCGCGTGCGCGCCGTGGTCGCGGCATTGATTTTGCGAGATAAGGAAGTTCTCATCTGCCAGCGCAAAGCCGGCACCGCAATGGGGTTGCAGTGGGAGTTTCCCGGCGGAAAAATTGAGCCCGGCGAAACCCCGGAGCAGGCGCTGCACCGCGAATTGGAAGAAGAGCTTGGCATTGAGGCGAAAATCGGGGCCTACATCGCGGAAGTCCAGCACAACTATCGCAACGGCGGCTCCATCCATCTGCGCTTTTTCGCCGTCCACCGCTTTGAAGGCGAGCTGCGGAATCGCGTGTTTCAGGGCATGCGCTGGGTGGAACTCCGCGACCTGCCCGCCTACAATTTCCTCGCCGCCGACCGAAAATTCATTCGCGACCTGGCCCACGGAAAAATTCTTTAATGAGCGAACCCGAGATTGCTGTGCGCCAGAAAAAGTTTTCATCCCGAGCGAAACCTTTAAGAAGCTGGGGCGCAGTCGAGGGATCTGCTTTCCCGCCCGCATCCCAACAATTTTGACGCGCGCCCTAACTCCCATGCACAAACAGCATGGAGACGGAAAGCCCAATCACGATGATCGCCGTCGCCCACGCGATCGTATTGAACCATCGATTGTTCGTATGCTTCCCCATCAATTCCGTCTTGTTGATCAACACCAGCATGAAGATCATCACCACCGGCAGCAGGACCCCATTCAGCACCTGCGAAAGAATGACGACCTTCACCAGCGGGAAGTTCGGCAACAAGACGACCCCGGCGCCGGCCACGATCAGAAGCGTGTAGAGCCAATAAAACACGGGGGCCTCGCTGAATCGCTTGTCCAAACCGGACTCAAACCCTATTCCCTCGCACACCGTATATGCCGTCGAAAGCGGTAGGATCGAAGCCGCGAAAAGAGAAGCATTGAACAACCCCGCGGCGAACAATATAAACGCATACTCCCCAGCCAGCGGCTTCATTGCCTCAGCGGCGTCGGCCGGCACCTGGATGGCCCCCATGCCATGTATGAACAGCGTGGCCGCGCAGGCCACAATGATGAACCAGCCCACAATGTCAGTGAAAAACGAGCCGACGATCACGTCCGCTCGCGACGCCCCGAGCTGCTTCGCGTTCGTCCCCTTCTCAACCACTGAGGATTGCATGTAGAACTGCATCCAAGGCGAGATGGTCGTGCCAATCACCGCCACCGTCATATAGATATAGCCGGATTTGTGCCACGCCGTGGGAGGGGGCAGCTTGACGGTGGCCAGCAGTGCCGTGTGCCAGTCAGGATGGGAAAAAAATCCGGCGAAAATATAGGCGAGATAGAAAGCCGACGCTGCGAGAAAGACTTTTTCGACGCCTTTGTAGTCGCCTTTCACCACCAGCAGCCACACCAGCGCGGCGCAGATGGGAACAGAAATATATTTGCTGATATGAAACAACCCCATGCTGCCGGCGATCCCGGAAAACTCCGCGATCACGTTCCCAAAATTCACAATCACCAGCAGGATCATCATGACGAACGTCACGCGCAACCCGAACTCTTCGCGGATCAGATCGCTCAATCCCTTGCCCGTCACCACTCCCATGCGGGCGCACATTTCCTGCACCACAATCAGCGCCAGAGTAATCGGAATTAGCGTCCACAACAGCGTATAGCCAAACTGCGCGCCTGCCTGTGAATAGGTGAAAATTCCGCCCGCGTCATTGTCGACATTGGCGGTAATGATGCCCGGGCCAAGCACCGCTAGAAACAAAATGAATTGGCTCTTCCAGCGTTGCTTCATGCATTGCTCCAGATGTTTCAGGGTACACGATGAACGCGACACTCCTCACCCTTTGGCCACCTGACAAGCTTAGCGTGAGTCATGTACATGCTGGCGGACCAGATCCAGCAACAGCCGCGAATGCGCCGACCAGTCGGGACCGCCAAGAGCGCAAACATTGGTTTGAATGTGCGCTGGCACGCGAGAAGAAAATAACACAATGCAGTTGTCATTCGATAACATTGCCGCGTTCATCAGCAGGGTCGCGAGAGTTTCAGGTCGAGACATATCGGACTCCATGGCATCGGACCAACGGCGGCAAAGACCGGGGTCGCGTCGGAAAGAATCTTGGATCATCTTGATTGCGCCGGAAACTGCCCGATGGCGGATACGAAACGCGCCTGGAAAATCCGGCCTCTGCTCCATAACAGACCATTCATATTGAAGTACATGGCAGTACTCCGGATGCCTTTGCCACAGCGCGTTAAGATTGCTACGCCCTGTGCCGCAACCGAATGTCCCGATGCGGCTCTCTTGTTGCATTTCCAGCAAAAAAGGCAACAAATCCGATTCATCGAGATCGTCAGCACTCACTTCATGCAGCAGCCACAGGTCGATGCGATCGATGCCAAGCTCCCGAAGGCTATGGTCCAGCGATCGCCGGGCTTCGGTCACTGAAAACTGCGCCTTACTTCTTAGAGCAGCCGCTGCCTCCGCTGCCCGCTTGCGGACCGCGGGCAACCGCCGAAGTACAGGGCGCGCGACACTACCCACTGCGCCAAATAGATGCGCGCGTGGCGGTGGCAGAATTCCGTATTTTGTGGCGACGGTCACCTCATCCCTATTCCCGTGCAGACCGCGCAGAAATTTTCCGAAACACCGCTCCGCGTGGCCGTGCCCGTAGGCTGGCGCAACATCGAAATGGCGAATCCCCGCGTCGAACGCTGTTTCGAGCAGCCGCAGAGATTCGCGCTCGCTAAGGCCACCCATAAGGCCCGAGCAGCCAAATCCCAGCCGTGTGGTTTCGCGTGAGCTTCCCGGCAATCGAATTCGTTCAAGCATGATTCACTTTCTGTCGTTGCCGTTCTTTCTGTCATGCCCGCAGGGAATCTGCTGCTGATAAATGATCGGCGAGTCGAATTGCGAGCGCGATCAGCGTATGCG
>JBOGLY010000167.1:0-6912 GCA_050746425.1 Acidobacteriaceae bacterium | reverse complement strand
CAACATTGTTCAGCAGGCCCTCCACCAGGTCCGAAGCCGGCGCCATGTCCTTTAACCCTTGCTGATATTGGATTCCAATCGCATCGCATCCAAACTCGCTGGCAATCCGGACCGCCGCGATATACATCCTGCATTGTTCCAGGATTTGGCTGTCGGTTAAATCGATCTCTTCATTTGTTCCCGTGATGAAGGTGACGCCGCGTTGATCGAGCCATTTGCGGATAGCCTGCGCCTCAGCGTCTAAAACCTGGCGCATCGCGGCGACAAGTGCCGACTGACTCAATCGCTCCTTGAATATCCCGGTAGGATTCAGCAGCGGGTCTTCAACAATTGCGTTGTACATTCCCATGCATCCTTCGTCGAACACACCCAGGATCGCTTTCCGCAATTTGAGTTCCTTTGCAAGCGCGACGCCCAATTCCTTTTCCCGTTTGGGCAATCGGGAGCGTTCGAGTTTGTGGATATGGCTGGCGTCATGGTCGATTCTCTTCTTACTTAGCCATTGCTGCAATCCGTTGCGAAAGAAATCGTCGTTGAAGTCCTTGCTCCAGAGGGTGCTGAATTTCACGCCAGCCTTATGCAGGCAGCCGTTCAGGTTCAGCATTCCGACCAGGCCAGGCCATTGTCCCGACCAATTCGCAACCGTCAGAATGGGTCCGCGATGATCCTCAAGCCCCGCAAGCACGTTGTTGCTGTATTGCCATACTGCCTCCGCAACGACTAGCGGCGCGTCAGGATCGATGCCAGCGAAAACATCCATGCCCATCCGCTGGTTGTAAATAAAGCCGTGCTCCAGGTCGTTGCGATAAGGATGCGCGCGGCGCAGTTCGATTCCTTCAGCCTGAAACGCTTCCGTTAGCTGCCTTTCCATCTGTTCTTGCGCAGGCCAGCAAACCTTGTTCGCAGACTGCCGCAGGTCTCCGCTGGCGATCAACAGCACTTCGTTCGACGCGACCGGATTGACACTTTTCAGGTTTGGAAGTGAATACGTTGACATCGGTCCTCCTCCACTTGCAATAGGTGTCGACCACCTCCACATACCATTCCGCGTGAGTCACGGTGTCCGCCCAGCAGACGACGCCGTGGTTGGTCAGCAGAATCGTGTTGTGATTTTTCACGTACGGAAGTACTGTTTCGGCGAATGCCTGTGTCCCCGGAGTTTCGTACGGCGCCAACGCAACCGGCCCGACAAACACCTCCTGCTCCGGCCATCTACATACTGTCGCTCCCACTGCTTTTTCCCCGCCCGTACAATTTCTTCCTTCAGTACGGCGGCTTCCGACGACGCGAAGGCCTCTAGAGGGTCCTCTGCGGCCATTTGGCTGGATCGATTTGCCGCAAGACATTCCATCACGGCTCTACGAACAATGGTTGTGACAAGAGTTGGATCGATTCTTTTCATGTTTAACTATGAGTGCGAAAAGGCGACATGGTTCAAGTTTAATCCCAACACAAGCAGGAGTTGCCGATTGCGTATGCCCATATCGCCGGTCCCTTCATAACTTTTCTGCAATGCCAAGCTAGCGGTTAGGATAGAGGGCAGTGAATCAGGTGGAGCAGACGGAGTTGCGGACCGCGCGCAGGCCAGACCAAGGCGCTGGCCGCATGCGCTGGTTTATCTGCGCTCTGCTGTTTTTTGCGACGACCACCAATTACATGGACCGCCAGGTCCTCGGAATTCTCGCTCCCCTCCTGCAAAAAGACCTGCACTGGACCCAGCAGAGCTACGGCAACATGATCGCCTGCTTTACCTTCGCCTACGGTCTTGCGTATCTAATCGCCGGACGAGTGATCGACCGCCTTGGGACGCGCAGGGGGTACGGCTTGTTCGTCGGCATCTGGAGCCTCTCCTCAGCAGCCCACGCGCTTGTAAACAGCGCCTTTGGATTCGGAATTGCGCGGTTTTTTCTCGGCATTGGAGAATCTGGAAATTTCCCTGCCGCATTGAAAGCGGTGGCGGAATGGTTCCCCAAGGAAGAGCGCGCGCTGGCAACCGGGATATTCAATTCCGGGACAAACTTTGCCGCCCTGTTGGCCCCGATGATTATTCCCTTCATCGCCATTCGATTTGGATGGCGTTACGGCTTTATTTTTACCGCGAGCATGAGTATGCTCTGGCTGATCGTATGGATGATTTTCCCGTATGACCGCCTGCGCCCTCCCGAATCGCAGTTGACCGACAATAGCCTCGTGCCAGTGGCTTTTACTGAAAAGCGTTCTATGTGGTCGTTGTTTAAGGACCGTGGGACCATCGCCTTTGCAAGCTCGAAGTTCCTTACCGACCCGGTGTGGTGGTTTTATCTCTTCTGGGGTCCCCTGTTTTTGACCAGCCGCTTCCATCTTTCCATCATTCAGATGAGCCTGCCACTGGTCGTCATATACTTCGGCGCCAGCGTCGGAAGCATCTTTGGGGGCTGGCTCTCGGGATTCTGGATCAAGCGGGGGCATTCGGTTAATTTCAGCCGAAAGGCGGCCATGGGCATTTTTGCGCTCTCCGCACTTCCGGTCGTATTTGCGGCACAGGTTTCAAGCTTATGGTTTTCCGTTGCGCTGATTTCGATCGCGGCCGCCGCGCATCAGGGTTTCTCATGCAATATTTTCTCGACGCCGTCGGACATGTTCCGCGCGCGGTCCGTTGCCACGGTTGTGGGCATTGGCGGAACGGCGGGCGCATTGGGCGGAACGCTTCTCGCCGCTGTGGCCGGATACGTGTTGACCCACACCCATAATTATTCCGCGTTGTTTGCTGCCTGCGGATGCAGTTACATCGTTGCATTGGTGGTGTTCCAGTTGCTTGTGCCGCATCTCCGGCATCAGGACAGCCCAATGGAATCGAATGCTTAAGACATGCGCCAGTTTGCCGTCGCGGCAAATTCACGCATTGCCTACGATATTCTGAAATAGGAAACATGCCGCATTGCGCGGAGATTCAGAGGAAAAACATTTGACAGAAATACGAAAGGTCCTCAAACTCGATCCGCGCGACAACGTATTGGTCGCGCTTGTGCCGCTTGCGGCAAACCAGCCCGTCAATTATCGGGGAAATACTTATGTCCCGTCTGCCGACGTGCCCGCGAAATTCAAGTTTGTCGAGCACGATATGCCCATTGGCTCGGAAATTGTGATGTACGGCGTCATTGTCGGCAAGGTCCGCGAACCAATCCCTGCCGGCGGAGTCGTTACCACCAGAAATATAAAGCACGATGCAAGCGCATACTCCACAACGCGCACCCCTCATCCATGGACTCCCCCCGACATTTCGCCCTGGCGCGAGCGTACATTTCTTGGCTACCATCGCGCCGATGGACAGGTCGGCACGCGAAACTACTGGCTGGTCCTGCCGCTTGTATTCTGCGAGAACCGCAACGTTGAACTGCTCCGCGAGGCGTTCGAGGAGGAACTCGGCTATCGCAGGCCGAACGAATTTCGCCACCAGGTCCACAATCTGATCGCCCGCAGAAACCAATCAAGCTCGAAGGCGAACGGCAACGGCCCTGCCGCCGATGCAACTTCGAATCCAATCTTCCCAAATATCGATGGCGTCCGATTTCTTTTCCATGAAGGCGGCTGCGGCGGCACACGGCAGGACGCGCGCGCGCTTTGCGGCCTGCTCGCCGGATACATCCATCATCCCAATGTCGCTGGCGCAACCGTTTTGAGCCTTGGCTGCCAGAACGCGGAGATCTCGATTCTTCTGGAAGAAATTCGCAAACGCGATCCGCAAACAAGCAAGCCCGTTTTAATCTTCGATCAACAGGCGCTTGGGCTCGAGTCCAACATGCTCGGTCGCGCCACCAACGAAACATTCTCCGCATTGGAGCAGGCCATCCGCGCGCAGCGCGCGCCCGCGCCGCTCACCAAATTGACGGTTGGCCTGAAATGTGGCGGCTCGGATGGCTTTTCCGGCATCTCCGCCAACCCCGCGCTCGGCCAAGTCTCCGATCTGCTCGCCGCGCTCGGCGGCAAGTCGATCTTGTCGGAGTTTCCCGAACTCTGCGGCGCGGAACAGGGTCTCATCGACCGTTGCGTGGACCAGGCCAAAGCCGACCGTTTCGTGGAACTGATGACCACCTACGCCGCGCGCGCCAAGGCCGTCCATTCTGGATTTGAAATGAATCCATCGCCGGGAAATATCCGCGACGGCTTGATTACAGATGCCATGAAATCAGCCGGAGCCGCGCGCAAAGGCGGTACTTCGCCGGTGGCGGACGTTCTCGATTATCCCGAATACGCATCCGCGCCCGGATTGAACCTGCTCTGCACGCCCGGCAACGACCTGGAATGCGTCACCGCCCAGGTGGGCGCAGGCGCGAATATCGTCCTGTTCACCACGGGAATGGGCACGCCAACCGGCAATGCCATTGCGCCCGTCGTGAAATTGGCGACGAACACTCAAATGGCCACGCGGATGTCGGACATTATCGACATTGACACCGGCGGCATTATTACCGGGGCCACGACCGTCGAACATGTCGCAGCCGACATTTTGGAAACAATAATCGAGGTTGCCAGCGGACGCAGGCACACGAAAGCCGAGATGAACGGCCAGTACGACTTTATCCCTTGGAAGCGCGGAATCTCGCTCTAGCGAACAGTTTCAATCTCGGCAGATGCATTCCGGTAAATCCGGTCCAGTTCCTCAGTCTTGCGATGAAATGCAACCCGGCGCGGTTCCGTCGAAGGCGCGGTCGCCAGCCACTCATCCACAATTTCCTTGCCGAGCGGTTCGCCCGTATTTCGCATGCTCAACACCAGAACGTTCGCATTGTTCGCCAGCTTCGCAATGCGCGCCGCGAAGGCGTCCACGCACAGCGCGGCTCGCACCCCAGGCACTTTATTCGCAATGATCGTCACGCCGGTTCCAGTAAAACAAAAGAGCAGCCCCTGGTCGCAACGGCCAGCGGCCACGTGTTCGGCAACCGCGCGCGCCGCGTCTACATAGTCGGCCTGTTCTCCGCAGCATTGGCCGCAGCGGACCAGTTCGATTCCTTTTTCCTCAAGGTACGCGCAAATCGCGGTTGAAAAATGCGAGGCGCTATCGCTTCCCACTGCCATTTTCATAATGTTTTTCCTTTTGCGGCGCGCTGAGTCTATGCGAAAAAACTGCCGATTCACCTCAATAATACGGCACAATTCAGGCAGAATGGATTGAGACAACCTGCCCAACAACACCCTGAGGAGTCCCCGTGTATCAGCCAGAGACCTATGCCATTGCGCTCGGCTTCATGTTTGTCAGCATGGTCTGCTGGGGATCGTGGGCGAACACGGTCAAGCTTTGCCCCACCTACAGGTTCCAGTTGTTTTATTGGGACTTCGTCATCGGCTTATTTGTTGGGGTTTTTGTCTGGGGATGGACGCTTGGCTCGATCGGCGACACAAGCCGACATTTTCTGGCGGACATTGCAGCCGCAAACACGTTCAGTATTGCCTACGCAATCCTCGGCGGCGTCGTTTACAATGCGGCCAATCTTCTGCTGGTGGCGGCCATTGAAATCGCCGGCCTTGCCGTTGCCTTCCCTGTCGCAATTGGACTGGCGCTCATTGTGGGCGCAGTCAGCAGCTACATTTTGTCGCCGGCTGGAAACCCGGTCCTGTTGTTCGGCGGCATCGCGCTGGTTGTGGCTGCCATCGTGTGCGACGCCTTCGCCTATCGGATGCGGGAACAGGAACACCGCGCGATGAGCAAGCGCGGGCTGGTCGTCAGCCTCGTGTCGGGCGTTTTAATGGGAAGCTTCTATCCGCTGGTGGCAAACGCCATGGAGCTTCCGCACGCGCCGGGACCGTATGCCACATCTTTTTATTTCACGGTCGGCGCGGCCGCGTGCTCGCTCGTGTTCAATTCAATACTGATGCGCAGACCTCTCGATGGCAAGCCTCCGGTCGGATTCGCCCCATATATCCAGGCGCCGTTCCGCTGGCACGTTTGGGGCATCGTGGGCGGCTGCATTGGGTGCACCGGCACCGTGTTTAACTTTGTCGCCTCGCGCGCGAACATCGTCGGTCCGGCGGTTTCCTATTCGATTGGCCAGGGCGCGACGATGATCTCCGCTGGCTGGGGAGTATTCGCATGGAAAGAGTTCGCTGGCGCGCCTTTGCGGTCGAAAAAATTGCTGGCGCTCATGTTCGCTCTTTTCATTGTGGGGTTATGTGCGATCGCCTTCGCCCCTATTTTTCGAACTCATTCACAGCGGGAGACCTGGTCTGATGAATCGAACTCGCACTATTCTGCTTGCCGCAACGTGTACCGTGGTTGTCGTCACGATGCTTTCCGCAACCGCAGTCGCACAAGACACACAATATAGTCCGCAAGGTCAGCAGATCCCACCTCCAGCCTGCCTCACCCTCAAAGGCGCATGGGAGGAAAGACCAGCCGCTTGCACGAACGCGAGCCATCAGGAGTGGCTCAACGACATCTCTCATTGGAGGATGGAACGTCTTATTCGAGTCGGCCTGAATGGGCCAGCCTTCCAGGGCATTCCGGACTTCTATAGGATGCCGGAGTTGCAATGGACCCGCTCTGCGTTTATCCAGCCGCAGATGATGGTGCAGGACCGATACTTCTACGATCCCATCGCGCACAGATACACGGTCGACAAATATCTCGACGATCTGGACAAGCGCTACGGCGGCATCGATGCCGTCTTAATCTGGGCAACATATCCAAACATGGGAATCGACGCCCGCAACCAACTCGACATGGTCCAGTCCATGCCCGGCGGACTGGCCGGCGTACGCCAGATGGTAGAGGAGTTTCATCGTCATGGCGTCAAGGTCCTCTTCCCGATGATGATGTGGGACCAAGGTACGCACAAACCCGGGGGCACGCGCGATCCTGGTGACGCCTGGCCGACGGCCATCGCGCAAGAGATGAAAGCAATCGGCGCTGACGGCGTGAATGGCGATACTCAGGAC
>JBOGLY010000166.1:0-6928 GCA_050746425.1 Acidobacteriaceae bacterium | reverse complement strand
GCTAGCGTGGCTGCAATACGACTGGTCAGCAATGTGGGAGTCAATTCGGCGTGGGAGCAGCATTTCGCCCAAGCCCGCAAGTAGAATTCAACTTCGTACTCAGGCGGTGTCCCGCGTCTGACGAGCCAGATTCAATGCGCCCGGTGTCAAAAACTGCGGCTAGGTTTCTGGTAGCTGTGGAGCTCAAACTGGAATTTCGCAAGACTGCCAACCGGGTGGGGCCGTAGCGCGGATTGGCAATCAATCTGCTCTGCTGGCCGTGGGCAATCGCGGCAGCACGGAGTAGCAGAATTTGTACGTGAATGGATCGGTTCGTAGTTTTGCATTGGATAGGCGGGTCTTGCCAAGGAGCGGTCTTGTGAAATTTTTTGCAATCTCCATTACTGCTTTTGGGATGCTGCTCTTGTTCATCCCATTCATCGGGTGGATTCCCGGTCTTGCCTTCATTTTCGTGGGTACGATGATGTTGATTGCGGCGGCTATAGAAAAGAGAAGATCTTGAAACGCTTTCTCAGAATGTGATCTCGTTCTTATGCCATCATGCTGGCTTGTGCATGGCCGAATGGCTGGAAGCATCCGCTCCATCGGCGTGTCCGCCGTCCGCAACGCGAGGCCCTGACAGCGAACGGTGGGCCGTGGACAATCGTGGTAGACATGGTGCGGGCTCGCTGGCCGTGCCCAAGCCGGTAGTGGGCGAGTGTGAACAGCATTACCGAACCAGAACTAATTTCAGACTCGATTCCACGCGGGATTCAAGGTTGAGCGCAGGGCGGCTTCCACCGCCTTATATTGGACAGTCTGGTAAAACCACAACGAGGTGCGCTGCCCAGCCAGAGCCGCCGCGTAAATTAGGTTGTTCAGGCGACCGTTTGTCTCTTGGCCACCCTTGAAGCAATTCTTGGGAGATATGTTTCCGTAGCCGTAATTAAACCTGCTTGAAAGATTTTCGCATTCTCCCACGTATCGTAATTCGTCATTGATTGTGAGAATATAGACTCCACTAACCTGAAAGCAATTTGGAATTCTGAACTTGCAAAACGGACCCGCGCCATATCTGTTGAGAGGCAGATTCTGCGCGTTTCGGTATCGGTCCTGTGGCATGAATGCTGCATATGCCCCGTTTGTTTGCGAGGGCCTCAAGGTCACAAATATGCTCGAACTCGTGAGCGGCAAAACCTCATGTGACAATGATGACAGCAGGCCGGTGAAACTGCCAATCTCAAACTGACCCTCTACCTATAAGTGCTACGTGGCCGGAGCCACACAGCCCTCGTCTGTCCGCGCTGTACTAGTGCTCATGAATTGATGCAGGGAAAAAACAAGCTGCGATTTTATTAGTGCAGAAATCACACGCTTGCAAATTTGTTGGCGTGGCTGGAATGTGCAAGAATCTTGTTCGCCAACTCAATTTTTCTTTCTCTTTCATTTCTGTTTTATTTTTCCACAGATATTTTCTGCTATAGCAGGGGGGGCAGTTTCAAAACCCCCTATCTCCTATCCCATGACGCCCATGAGGCCGATGTGCGCGCCTCCATAGACCAGCCTGATACCCTCTTTTGCCATGGCGGTGCCCAGTTCCGCCGCCGAGGCGCGATAGTCCTCGCGCGCTCCAATGGAGGAGCCGCAGTAGACGCAAATTGTCCGTTGCTTAGTCATCTGTATCCCAGGTCTCTGACCGCGTGATTTTGTAAGTGTGAGCCGGGAAATCCCAGGTGTCAAAATCGAGATCTGGGGCACCCAGGTTCATTTTTTATCGCCGCGAAGACATCTATTTGCTAGAGAGCCATTGAGGTTCGATGTTTACGACCGGCAATTCGATAAAGCTGGCATCGCCGGGCGCGTGATAAACGCGTTCGGTGGCTTCTTTATAATCCGCGGGCTTGGCGAAAAAGATGTTTGGCACATATGTCTGCGGATTGCGATCGTAGAGTGGAAACCAACTGGACTGCACCTGCACCATGATGCGGTGTCCTGGCAGGAATACATGGTTTGCAGTGGGCAGGTCGAATTTGTAGAGTAAGGGAACATTGGAAGCGATAGGCTGCGGATGGGAAATGCTGGTCCGGTAGCGGCCCCGGAAGATATCCATGGAGATGGGAAGCTGGTAGCCGCCCAACTCCGGCCTGCCCGCAACCTGCGGCGGATACACATCGATCAGCTTTACAACCCAATCGCTGTCTGTGCCGGAGGTGGATGCGATCAGGTGAACGATTGGTCGGCCGCTGATTTTGATAGGCGCGGTGAGCACGGGCGTTTTGTAGGTGAGAACATCGGTGCGGCCGGAGAATGGACGCTGGTCGTCCACCAGCCAGCGCACCCAGGACAGATTCGGCGTGTAGCCGACGGGCTGGCTTGGCCGCGTACGATATGGCACCGGCTTTGCCGGGTCGGAAACATACTCGTCGAATGCAATGTCTCCAGATGCGGCGTTGGTTGGCGTCGTGAAGGCGAGCTTGCCGTCGGCTTGCAAGTAGAGCGGCGTGGATGTGGGCGTGCATCCGCTTTTACATCCCGAGGGCCAGGATTCGAGGCTCTCCCAATGATCCGCGCCGGTCACGAATGCGGTCACGGGAGCGATGTCCAGCGGCGGCGGATCGTCCCGGAGATAATGCGCCAGGAAGGGCGCGAGCAGATGCTCGCGGAAATATAGCCCGGTATCGCTATGGAAGTGGATCGCGCCTAGCGAGGAAGCGTGCTCGATCTCCTGGCCATGATGCCATGGGCCAATGACGAGATAGAGCTTGCTGTGGTCTGGATCCTTCGGCGCCAGCGCCCTGTAGACGGCCAATGCGCCGTAAATATCCTCCTGGTCCCACAGGCTTGCCACAAGCATGGTCGGAACGGTGAACGGCTGCGCCGCGAGCACACGATCGACGGCCTGGTCTCTCCAGAAGCCGTCGTATGCTGGATGCTCGGTGAGCTTCCTCCAGAAACCGAGCTGGTCCATGTTGCGCTGCTTGCCGAGCGATCCGGCGGAGACGGCGTTCATATACGTGTCGTAGACATCGAAATTGCTGGTAAGCCAATGCGCGCTGTTGTCGCGGGTCGCGGTCTGCTCATAGATGTACGGCATCATCTCTTCGCGGAAAGCGCCGTTGTGAAACCAGTCGTCCCCGCGCCAGCCATCGACCATGGGATTCATGGGGACCACGCATTTGAGCGCCGGATGCGGATGCACCAGCGGCGTGAGCGAGAGGAAACCATCGTAAGAGATGCCGAGAACGCCAACCTTGCCATTCGATTCCGGCACGTTCTTGACCAGCCAATCGATGGTGTCGTAAGTGTCGGTCGACTCATCGACCGGAGTCGGATTCAGCGGGCCACGAAACGGGCGGTTCATCACGTAGCCGCCCTGGCTGCCGTACTTGCCGCGGATGTCCTGCACAACGCGTATGTACCCGCCGTTCACGATGGTCTCGGTCGCGTTGTCATATCCCCACAGGCTGGTACCGAGGTCGGTGCTATATGCATTGGTGGTGAGTTCAGTGGCGCTGTATGGTGTGCGAGTGAGCAGGATTCCGGCATGAGTGGCGCCCTTGGGAACCAGAATTACCGTGTGCAGTTTTACGCCGTCGCGCATGGGAATCATGACGTCGCGGCGAGTGTAGTTCATGCCATAGGTCGGGGGATGGAAGGTTGTGGGCGTCTCGCTGGGATAGTTGGGATAGAGAGGCGCAGTCTGCGCGCGGGCCGCGCCAAAAATGCATAACACGGACGCCAATGCTAAGGAACATATAAGCCGACGGACAGCCTTAGCCATAGAAGACCTCTTTTATGAGAATGGAAAAATCAGAACACCGTCGTTGAGAATACAACGTGATTATAGCGATGTGCGGAGGGGTTTCAGAAGTTATCGATCTGGCCGCGCTGCATTGAATGATCGTATCCCACACTAGCCGCTTAGCCACCCCAGCGGGCACAAGCAGCCCGCCGGGGACCCCGACACGCGGCGAGTATGGGGCACCAATGTTCGACCCTTGAGGGCCACCTCAATAACGCAGCCGGCCGCACGATACACTGAAGGAGTCTCGAGCGAGCGGACCAAATCTGCGCTCGCAGCCGCAGGAGTCTTCCCTTTCGTGTCTCGATTGCTTGAAAATATGAACCCGCAGCAGCGCGCGGCGATTGAAAACGTCGATGGACCGCTGCTGATCCTCGCCGGAGCCGGGTCGGGGAAGACCCGCGTGATTACGCATCGGATCGCGTACCTGATTGAAGAACGCGGAGTGCCGGCGGACGCAATCCTGGCTGTGACTTTTACCAATAAAGCGGCGAAGGAGATGTCGGAGCGGGTCGAGCGCCTGATGGACCATCGCAGCCTGGCGAGACCGCTGCTGGCGACGTTTCATTCTTTTAGCGTGCGCGTTCTGCGACGCGACATCGACGCGTTGCGCATTGGCGACAAGGGTCGAACGAAAGATTTTGTGATCTACGATGAGACCGAGCAGCAGAGCCTGATTAAGCAATTGATGAGGCGGCTGGGCCTGGATGACAAGCAGTTGACGCCGCGCGTAGTGCTGTCTCGCATCTCCTGGGCGAAGAATCACATGCTGGCGCCGCAGGAAATTTATTTGCAATCGGCGGACCCGAAGACGGAGCGCATCGCGCATCTGTACGACCTGTACAACAAGGAACTTGAACGGGCGAACGCGTTGGATTTCGATGATTTACTACTGGAAGCGGTCCGCCTGTTGCGCGCCGTGCCAGCGGTCCGCGGGTACTATAACCGTCGCTTCCGTTACATCCTGATCGATGAATATCAGGACACAAACCGGCCGCAGTATGAGTTGATGAAGATGCTGGCGGGCGAGGAGCAAAACATCTGCGTGGTCGGAGATGAAGACCAGAGCATTTATTCCTGGCGCGGGGCGGACATCCGAAACATTCTGGATTTCGAAAAAGATTTTCCCAAGACGAAAATCATTCGGCTGGAGCAAAATTATCGCTCCACGCAGGTGATTTTGCAGGCGGCTGGCGCGGTGGTGGCGAACAACGTGCAGCGCAAGGGAAAAACGTTGTGGACATCGCGCGAGGGCGGCGCGCAGGTGGGCTACTACGAGGCGCTGGACGGCGAAGGTGAAGCGCTTTTTATTGCCGACCACATCCAGAAATATATGCGCCAGACTGGCAATGAAGCGGAACCGCCGCGCATTGCAGTGCTTTATCGGACCAACTCGCAGTCGCGGCTGGTTGAAGAAGCGCTGAGGCGATATGGAATCCAGTACACGATGGTGGGCGGATTTTCATTTTACGACCGCGCTGAAATCAAGGACATGCTTAGTTATCTGAAGCTGGTGCTGAATCCCAGCGATTCAATTGCATTGCAGCGTTCGATCAACACGCCGCCACGCGGGATCGGAAAAACGACGCTGGACACAATCGAGCGGCTGGCGCTGGAAACGGGCATTAGCACCTGGGATGCGATTCGCGAAGCGATCGTGCAGCGATTGGTATCGGCGCGGGCTTCGGCGGCGCTGGAGTCTTTTCGCCGAATGATTGAGGATGCCCGTGCAATGCTGGCGCCGAATTTTGCAGAGAAATTGAGTCTGGATATCGCCGCATCGGGAGTTGAGTCCGCGGAGGCGAATACGAGCCCGCGCGACGATGCTGATGTGAGTTTCGATTTCGGCATGACCGAGATGGAGGCGGAGGAATTTGGGCCGGCGGAATTTTCTCCTTTCACCGCTGCCGCGGAGAAATCAGAGACGAAGAAGCTTTCGCCGCGCGAGCGAAAGTCGTTGCTGGAAACGACTCCAGTGATGGAAGGAGACGCTTTTCGCAAGCCGGGAGATGCGGCAACGCTGCCGGAATTGATTAAGTTTCTGATCGATCGCAGCGGCTATGTTCGCGTGCTGGAGGAAGAAGCCACGCCGGAGTCGCAGTCGCGCATTGAAAACCTGCGCGAGCTTGTCAACGCGGCCCAGGATGCGCACGAGCGCGGCGAGACGCTGACGGAATTTCTGGACCACGCGGCGCTGGTCAGCGACACGGACAAGTACGATCCCGAATCGCGCGTCACGTTGATGACATTGCACGCGGCCAAAGGGTTGGAGTTTCCGCTGGTGTTTCTGGCGGGCATGGAAGAGGGGCTGTTTCCACACTCGCGCACCATCAACGACGGCGAAGGTCTGGAAGAAGAACGCCGTCTTTGTTATGTGGGCATGACGAGGGCAATGGATGCTTTGCTGGTAACGCGGGCTCGCTTTCGCCGCCGCTACGGAAACGATTCGCCGGAGCACTCGATACCGTCGCGTTTTCTGGGCGAAATTCCGGGCCATTTGATTCAGGATTTAAGCGCGCCTGTGCCGGCGAATACCTGGGGCGGCTATGCGGCGCAATCCACGCGGCCCAATAGCAGCCGCACCGCGCGGGACACTGAAGGCGATCAGCATTGGAGCTACGAAGACGAGGACCAGAGCCAGCAGAGATACGCATCTGGAAAATCAGTCGCCAGGTCTTCTGTGACCGCTGGGAGGGGGGACATCAATGGCGGTTCCATCGACAATGTGGCGCAGTTTTTTGCCGCGCGTGGGCAGAAGTTTCCTCGGCCGCGGGTCCCTGTTCCAGAGGCGAGTGGAAAGACCGGTTTTCGCAACGGAGAGCGCGTTCGACACCCGAAATATGGCGAGGGAGTCGTCTTTCAACGTGAAGGCGAAGGGGAAAGCGCAAAGATTACGGTACAATTTCCTCGGTTCGGCATAAAAAAACTAGTGGAGAAATTTGCGCAACTGGAACGCGTCTAGAGCGGATTTCTGAATAAGTAGCCTGAAGTTGATCAAGGGCTAAAAGCTCTTTGCATCTTCGGTGCTTTACGGCGCGAGTGAAGTTGTGCCCTGAGGCAAAACGCGTAATCAGATGCGCTGGAGCAAATGCAGTTTCCGAGTGTAACCAAAATGAGCTTTAAAGAGAGAGAGAATCCCTTACAACG
>JBOGLY010000165.1:0-6937 GCA_050746425.1 Acidobacteriaceae bacterium | reverse complement strand
GGCCCAAGCTTAAAACGGCCGGGCTGCTTGACGGCAAGGTGACGGTCGATCAATTGCGTCAAGTCAACCTGGAAGATCTTTTGGGGAGGGAGCCGGTGAAGTTCGATTTGGAATCGGTCCAGCGGAAGGTGAGCTCCCGCGTTGTCATGGTGACTGGCGCTGCCGGCTCAATCGGCTCTGAGTTGAGCCGGCAGTTGCTGCGGTATTCGCCGACCAAACTCGTCCTCGTCGATCAATCTGAAACTCCGCTTTTTCACCTGCAACAGGAGAACGGTCATACAGACGTGGAAACGGCATACTGCGTGGCGGACATCGCCGATCGTTCCCGCATGAGCGACTTGATGCGGGAGCACGACGTGAAAGCGATATTTCACGCGGCGGCATACAAACACGTGCCAATGATGGAGGAAAATCTGCAGGAGGCGGTGAAGAACAATGTATTCGGCCTGCTGGCGTTGATTGAGGCCGCCGACCAGTTTGGTTGCGAAGACTTCCTCCTGATCTCCTCCGACAAGGCGGTCAGCCCCACCAGTTTCATGGGCTGCACCAAGAGAATCGGCGAGCTGATTGTCGCCGCTCGGCCCTCTGCCAGGATGCGTTGCCTTTCCGTGCGCTTCGGGAACGTGCTTGGTTCGCAGGGAAGCGTCGTGCCCTTGTTCCAGGAACAACTCAAGACTACCCGCCAGATCACCATCACCCACCCTGACATAACGCGCTACTTCATGACCATTCCGGAGGCAGTCTCACTCGTTCTTCAGGCATTCGCAATTGGAGAAAAAGGAGACATTCTGGTACTCGATATGGGCGAGCCGATTCGCATCGTGGACATGGCACAGGCGCTTATACGGCTTTCCGGCATTGCGCAGGAGCAGGTAAAGATCGTCTACACCGGTTTGCGTCCAGGGGAAAAGCTTTTCGAGGAACTCTTCTACGACTTCGAGGGACTGGCAGCCACCGGCGCGAAGAAGGTGCTTCGGACGAAAAGCCCGGCCATCAGTTGGCGCAGCCTGCAATCGCAGCTGCATGCTTTGCATGCTGAATGCGCCACCTGCCTGCCCGATCGGATTCGTTCCAAGGTCAAGGAAATCGTTCCTCAATACCAATGGTCTCCGTCGCTAGGCGATCGCAATGGGGATGTGCACATCGCCGTCATCCCCTCTTTGGCGCTCACGGGAGTCTCGCTTGCGGCGGCAGCCGATTCAAGCACAGCCGGCGATTAGCCCCTCGCTCCGTTCTACAGTTATACCCGCCTTCAGACCCTCCCCCAAAGCATTGCGGAGGCTGCGTGAATGAAAGATCAAAGTAGATGAATTTGTGCAAACGCGGCTCTGTGGCCGGTGTTCTTCAATGTGCAATCGCATTGGTATTGGCGGCGTTTGTCCAGCTTTCGATTCTTCCTCTCGGAGCGCAACAGCCACCAACACCGCAGCAGAGCAGCCAAGCGGGGCCAGATCTCAGCGGCCCAGCGTCACGTTGCGAGCCTCTATCTACAGATTCGCCTTACATCCCGATCGACAGTTGGATCTACCCAGCGGTCATGCGACTCTATTCCATGGAGTACGGGGACAATGTGTTCCTCGGCATGCGTCCGTGGACTCGCGCCAGCGTAAGCCGCATGCTGGAACGGACCAGCGCGGAAATCGCTGATGCGGATATGTATGGAGACTCAACTGCCGGTGAGGCGCTGAAAATCTACAGCGCACTGGTGCAAGAACTCCATGCCGATCCAGCAAATGGCTGCTTGTCGCCAATGGGCGAAGTGCGCATCGAATCGGCTTACTCGGCAGTTCGCGCCATCAGCGGAACGCCGCTGCGCGACAGTTATCATCTTGGCTCGACAATCGTCAACGACTACGGCCGCCCCTACGAAAACGGTATCAACAACTATTCCGGCGCAAGTGGCTACGCATCGAAGGGACGATTCCTGCTCTACGCCCGCGGGGAGTTCCAGGGCGCGCCGAGTGCAACCGGCTACTCGACCGCGCTGGCCCAGACACTCTCAAACGAAGACAACATTCCGTTCATCAATCCCGCCACGGGGCTTCCATTCAATCAGGCGACGATTCCCCTGGGGCCGATCTCGGCAACCGCCGACGGGCGCCTGCTCGAAGCCTACGCCTCGGTCCACCTGCTGGATCACGAGATTTCCTTCGGCAAACAGGATGAGTGGCTGGGCCCAGGAATGGGCGGCGCCATGGCCTACTCCAACAACGCCGAGAATATCTATGCATTCCACATCAACCGGATCGAACCGCTGTATGTTCCTTTGCTGTCCCGGATCACGGGTCCTTTCCGCTATGAGTTTCTAGTGGGATCGCTCAAGGGCCACACCGACCCCAACGATCCCTGGATGCATCTTGAAAAAGTCAGCTTCCGTCCAACGCAGAACCTGGAGATGGGATTCGAACGCACTGTGATCTGGGGCGGCAAGGGCCACGAGCCAATCACCCTTCACACGTTTCTTCGGAGCTTTTTCAGCTTGTCCGCTCCGAACGGTGCGGTCAAATTCAGTCCGGCAGACCCTGGCGCTCGTTTCGGCGCGTTCGATTTCTCCTACCGGCTCCCCTTTGTCCGCAACTGGCTCACGCTTTACTCGGACTCGGAAGTACATGACGACGTTTCTCCTATTGACGCGCCCCGTCGCGCCGCGATCAGGCCGGGCCTGTATATCTCCCATGTGCCCCGCATTCCGAAGCTGGATTTTCGTATTGAAGCCGCCTCCACCGACCCCTCCATCTCGACCAGTCAGGGCGGCCATTTCATGTACTACGAAGGGGTCCAGAAACAGGGCTACACCAATCAGGGCCAACTATTTGGCGACTGGATCGGGCGCGAGGACAAAGGCGGACAGGCGTGGATTACATATCACCTGAGTGGAAATGAGTGGCTTCAGCTCGGTCTTCGCAATCAGAAAGTCGCCAAAGATTTCATCCCTGGCGGAACGACGATCAACGACATCAATTTCCGGGCGGTCAAGCGAATTGGCCGCGACTTCGAGATCGACGGTAATTTCAAATTCGAACAATGGAAAGTCCCGATCTATCTGCCAGGCCGGCAGACCGTCACCGCGACTACGATCCAACTGACATGGTTTCCCGGCCGCAAGGTCAAGTTCTAAAGAGGTCTGCTGCATTGCTATGGGTTGCGTCGTGAGGATACCTCTTGAAACCGCCTGACGCTCCCGCATCGAAATGGCCATACAATGGAAAGCGAACGCCCCTGACTGCCTTTGACGAAATATTTTTTCCTCCCGGCTGCGAGCGGTTTGCTCCTCTTGCTCTGCGGATGCCCGGCCCAGCGGCCAGCGGCGCCCGCGAGCCTATCCACGCACGCCACTGCACCAAACCTCGCCAGCGCAAAGACCTCGGCAACGGCGGGGAAAAACTCTCAGGCGCCGACCCCCGCTCCCGCGGCTGAAGATCACGCGCAGCAGGACCAGGCGCTGATCGCCGCATCAAAAGAGGCGTACACCTCCGGGGTTTCGCTGTACCAGGCCGGCCAGTATCAATCCGCACGCGCCGACTTCGACCGTGCCGTCGACATCTTCCTGACCAGCGGACGAGACCTGAAGCGCGATCCGGTGCTCGACGATGCGTTTGAACAGACGGTCGATTTGATCGATACCCTGCAACTGGATTCCTTGCAGCAGAGCAATAGCTTCAGCCAGGAGGACCAGACGCCGGTCGGGGTCGCCAACGACGTGACCTTCCCGGTCGACCCGAATCTTTTGGCCCGCGCCAAGGCCGATCTGAAAGTCACTCATTCCGATCTTCCGCTGGTGGTGAACAATTATGTCGCCAGCTATATCAACTACTTCACGAATACCAGAAAAGGTCACAACACGATTGAGAATTCACTGGCGCGCGAAGGGCAGTATCGCGCCATGGTGGAGCAGGTGCTTGCCGACGCAGGCGTGCCGAAAGATTTGATCTATCTTGCCGTCGCGGAATCCGGTTTTCGACCGCGTTCGGTCAACCGGCGCAGCGGGGCCGGCGGCATGTGGCAGTTTATGCCGCACAACGAATATGGACTGGTGCGCAACGCCTGGGTTGATGAACGTTTCGACCCGAAGAAGTCAACCGAGGCATACGCGCGCTACATAAAGGAATTGCATAAGCAGTTCGGCGACTGGTACTTGGCGATGGCGGCCTACGACTGGGGCGCGGGCAAAGTGCAGCGCGCCGTGCAGCGCACGGGGTACGCGGATTTCTGGCAACTCTACCAGCGCAACGTGCTGCCCGCCGAGACAAAGAATTACGTTCCGATTATCGTCGCGGCCGCAATCATGGCGAAGAACCCGAGCCAATATGGCCTGTCCGATATTCCCGTGGACCCGCCACTTCGTTCCGACACCGTCACGACAAATTCCAGCATCAATCTGCGTCTGGTGGCAGACCTGGTCGGGACCACCGTGGACCAGATTCAGCAACTGAATCCAAGCCTGCTGCGGATGGCTACGCCTTCCGACTTCTCCTTCGAGTTGCACCTGCCGGCGGGAACGGCTACGCTGTTTCAGCAGCGATTGGCGCTGATTCCACAAGAGCATCGCAACGCCTGGCGCTTTCACATTGCCACTCAGGATGACACTCTGGCAAGCATCGCCCAGACCTATCACGTTACCGAAAGAGCATTGGCGGCGGCGAATGGGTTGCGGCCGGATGATCCTCCGCATCCGGGCGAAGAGTTGGTGATTCCGACCCCGCCGCCACCAAGCTTTTCCGCCCACATGCGCTATCGTGTCCGCCGAGGCGACACCATCGTGACATTGGCGGACCGGTTTGGGGTGACTACCAGCCAACTCCGCCGCTGGAACCGCCTGCGCGGAAATCGCCTCCCGGTCGGGCGGTCGATCTATGTTTCGGAGCCAGTCAGGAGGCATTCTCGCCGCAGACGGCATGGGTATTCCGCCAGCAGGACGAAGGCCACTTCCCGCGTTCACCATAAGAAAAGGCTTGGATGACGCGCTCACCGCGCGAGTCTCGAAAGTTCTTGCTTGTGTTTCTTGCCAGCTAGTAGCATCCTTATGCTGGTATGCATTCGACGGCTTGCCGCGGTATATTGTCGAAGATGTAAGATACGGCAATGAGCGGTAACGGCACAGGGAGATGAGCATGATCGACGATCAATTTAACCGGATGTCCGATGAAAGCGACTACGAAGCGGAGACCAACGAATTTGGCGAAGACTCCAACGACGGCTTTGAGGAAGAGGTAGTGACTGTTTCCATCACGTCGGACGACGATGAGGAAGACGCCGATGGGGACGGGGTTTTTCCGACCGCCTCAAGACCTGGCGGCGAGTTGCAGCGACCGGCCGCCACTCCCGCTGTAAAGCCAGCGGCAAAGACGGCGGCGCCGAAGAAGTCGGGCAGCCAGAGCGCGGCAGCAAAGCCGAGGGCAAAGAAGGCGAGCGCGAAGAAAAATCCAGCGAAAAAAGCTGTGACGAAAAAAGCCGCGAAGAAAGCGGCGAAAAAAGCTTCGGCCAGACCGGCCGTAAAGAAGT
Source organism: Acidobacteriaceae bacterium (assembly GCA_050746425.1). Lineage (GTDB taxonomy): Bacteria > Acidobacteriota > Terriglobia > Terriglobales > Acidobacteriaceae > JAKAAZ01. The sequence continues at coordinate 1,435 of JBOGLY010000165.1, read as the reverse complement.
CCGCAAAGAAAGCGGCCAAGAAGCAAAGCAGTTCAAAACAAACAAGGGGAAATAAATTGGCAGTGAAAAAGGCAACCAAAAAGGCAGCAAAGAAGGCCCCGGCGAAGAAGGCCGCGGCAAAGAAAGCACCCGCAAAGAAAGCGGCCAAGAAAGCTGCAAAGAAGAAATAAGGCGATCGAAGGCAAGCAAAACGGCCCGGCGAATGTGCCGGGCATTTTTGCGTCTGGAGAGATTTCGGTTTTGGGCTAAAGCGTTTTCATTCCATGTGGCAACAAACTTTGGGTGCCCATCCTTTGCGCGTCTTTTGCGCCAAAGGGTGGGAGATGAGGATCTCTTCCCGACCGATAACGCCCAGACCGAAAATGTTTTAGAGCGGCTGGTAGTAACGTTCCTCCGGCGAAGCGCAGCCAAGACACAGTTTATGGCCGTCGCGCACCGTGTATCGTTCGTAATTGATTCCTTCCCCGCAAATGGCGCAGACTGCGCGATCGCCCTTGAAGCCTGGAGATTCCTTCGCGTCCAGCGCGACCCGCACCCACTCTTCGGAAAACAGAATGTCGTCCGGCAGCTCGCGATAGGCCAGCATCTGCTGCCGGTTCTTGTCCTCAATTTCCGGGTGGAGTTGGCGCGCGGCCTCCTTTGACGACTCCCGCGCGCAGATGCGCACCGCGCGGCCGCTTTCCAGGTCTACGAACGTCGCCGCCATTTTTCCCCAATCGCGAAACTTCAATGCGCGCTTGCCCAGCCTGCAGCCGGTGACAACGCCGATCGCATCGGTGGCGCAGCGATCGATTTCAACGAATGTCACCAGGCGCTTGCGATCTTTTCCTCGCGGGTCCGAAATACCGAGCCGGGCGCACCCCAGCATCGCCATGCGAACGCCAAGTACCTGCCCGGCGCAGAGATGCCCGTGCGCAATTTCCGCTTCCCGCAATAGCTCTTCTATCTCTTCCATCCTCCCAGAGTACGCGCAAAGAACAGGAAATCCGTTCCGCTTTTTGGCGTATTATAAAAGGCAAGTCGGAGGGACACGGCCATGCTTGGCGGTCTTCTTCTTGCGCTTTCGACCACGCTTATCCCACTCTCAACGCCCCCGCAACAAATCGCGCCTTTAGTTCCCGCACAACATTTTCGTCCCGTGTCCGTTCCCTTTGAATATTTCAATCGGCACATTTACATCTCGCTTACGCTGAACGGAACGCCGGGCATGGTCTTTCTGCTTGACAGCGGCACAAACCGCAACATCCTGAACCTTCGCACTTCCGAGGCGCTGGGATTGAAGCCCGTCAGCATTGAGCAGGAAAAGGGCCTTGGCCTCGGCTCCGGCAAGGTCCATGTGGCGGCGGCGAAGGACATCGACGCGAGGATTGGGAACATCCAGGTTGCGAATTTAATGGCCGTCGTCGATCTGCGAGGGCTGGAAGAGCACTTCGGC
>JBOGLY010000164.1:0-6946 GCA_050746425.1 Acidobacteriaceae bacterium | reverse complement strand
AAGCGTGTTTGAGAACCGGCTGGCCAAAAATATGCCGCTCGACACCGATCCTTCGGTAATTTATGCGGCGCTGTTAGATAAGCGCTACCGCGGAGCGATCTATGCATCTGATTTGAAGGCCCAGTCCCCGTACAACACGTACACGCATACAGGATTGCCTCCGGGGCCAATCTGCAATCCTGGAATTCCTTCACTGGAGGCTGCCATGCACCCGGCGCAGACGGACTTTCTTTATTTTGTGAGCGATCCAGCGAATCCGGGCCACTCCCGCTTTGCGGCGACATTGGCGGAGCACAACCGAAACGTGGCCGCCTATCGCAAGGCGCAGATGCCTGGACAATCCACGCGGCAGACCGGGGACAGCAGATAATTTGGAGCGAGAGGCAGCCAATTTTCGCAGGAGTTTGTCGCGGCGGAAGATTGCGACGCGCGCGCGAACCCACGTCTCGGAAACGAGACCCTTCGACGAGCTGAGGGCAGACTTTCGGGCAGCCAGATTTTCACTCCCACTCAAGCCAAACGAAGGCTTGAATGGGGCACCGTCCAGACTGTGGATGTCCGATGAATACCAGGTCTCAGAAGCGAGACCTGGGGCACCCGGCATGAGTGCGCGGATTTCGGTGGCGATGCTGGCGTTGCTGCCGATGCTGGCGCTGAGCGGATGCCTGAAACACACCAGGCTACTGGAGAAGCCGCAGGCGCCGGCGGTGGTGATGAGTGCCAGCGAACCGCAGTTGATCCAGCAACTGGATCAACGCTACAACGCGATCCATTCAATGAACGCGACGGTGTTGATTCGCGCATCCGTGGGAGGGGTCAACAAGGGAAAGGAGACGGACTACACGTCTGTGCGCGGTTACATTCTGCTGCGCCAGCCTTCCATGCTGCGGGTTTTAGGCTTGTTGCCTGTGATCGAGACGCGGGCGTTCGACATGGCGAGCAATGGCAAGAGCTTCACGCTGCTGATTCCGCCGAAGAGCCTGGCTGTGACGGGCACCCGGACAGTGACCGCGCCGTCGCCCAATCCTCTGATGAACTTGCGGCCCGCGGTATTTTACGATTCATTGCTGATCAAGCCGGTGGGGCCGAACGAGCTGGTGTATATGACCAGCGATACGGGCGTGGTGCGCGACCCGAAGACGCACCGATTGATGGAGGAGCCGGCTTACGAACTGGGAATTCTGCGCCGGCTTGCGAACAGCCAGCAACTGCTACCGGAGCGCGTGGTGCATATCAGTCGCACCGACCTGCTGCCGTTCCAGCAGGACGAGTACAACGACCAGGGGATTCTGGTGACGCGCACAATGTATAGCGATTATCGGATGTTCGATCAAATCCTGTACCCGACCAAAATTAGGATCACGCGGCCGGTGGATGGATATCAAATTGCGCTGACAATCGAGAAGCTGGCGTTCAATCATCCGCTGGCGAACGATCAATTTGAATTGAAGATCCCACCGGGAACGAAGATTGAGAGATTGCCGTAGGGATGGGGCTGGCAGCTCATTTGGAGCGGGAAAAGACCCAGGTTAGCTTCGCGAACCTGGGGCACCCATGTGATTGCTAAATTGTTTTTGCGGCCTGGGAGGCGGCGATGGCTGCGCCGGTGACGGCGAGATCGTCGCTCATGGGAACGGCTTCCAGCATATAGTTTTGCAGCGGACTCATGGCCACCATTTGATGCAGATAATGCTGAAGCAATTTCATGTCAAGGAAGCGGACGTTGAAGCCGGTGTAGTAAAAGCGGCCCGGTCCCAGCATGTGGATGGAATTGGCGGTGGCGGCGGCAAGACCGCGATGCCATAGTCGCTCGAACTCGCGACAGCGCGGGTCGCCGGCTTTGGCGTGGGCGAAAACTTCTTCAGGTTCCATGTCGAGAAAACGGAGGCGCATGGCGCGATGGCCCATGATGCCTTCCAGATGGCCGCGGCCGCCGCAGCCGCAATAGTTTTCCGTGGAATCGAGCGTGACCACGCAATGGCCGCCTTCCCAGATGCCGGGCCCGTAGGGATAGCGACCAAATCCGATACCGTAGCCGAGGGTCCAGAGGCGGATGAAGTGGTCGAGCCTGCCATGTTTCGCCGCCACTCCAGCAGCCATGGCGTCGGCGTCGTTCAATACGGTGACTGGTGCAGCGATGCCGGCGTCGCGGAGCGCGCGATGCATCTTCTCCGCGATGCGAGCGCCCTTCAACTGCTCAAGATTCGGCGCGTCTTCCACCACGCCGTCGCGCACGATGCCAGGCAATGCCAGGCCAACGGCCTCGATGGGGTCGCAGTCGACGATGGCGCGGAGGGCCTGTTCCCGCACGATGTCGATCAGACCGTCGAGCGGCGTGTCCACCAGGGAATCGGTGTCAACTTCGTCTTCAGGAAAATGGAATAAGCGGGAACACGGTTTCTGATTTTCAACAACGCCGGTGACGATGCGCCCGGTGAGATGGATGCCAAGACTTTTTCCCATGGTTCAGATCTCCTCAACCGTCTTGCTTAGGCGGTTCAGACCGTTGAAGGCTGCGGCTTTGTAGCATTCGGCCAGAGTCGGGTAGTTGAAAACTGTATCGACGAAGTAGTCGATGGTTGCATTGAGCGCCATGACGGCCTGGCCGATGTGAACCAGCTCGCTGGCGCCCTCGCCGATAATGTGGACGCCGAGCAGATGCCTGGTTTCGCGATGGAAGATAAGTTTCAGGCGCCCGGTGGTGTCGCCACGAATCTGGCCGCGCGCGATTTCGCGGTAGTATGCGATGCCGACTTCATACGGGGCGTCCTCCTCGGTCAACTGCTCTTCGGTTTTGCCGATGAAGGAAATTTCCGGGATCGTATAGATTCCGTAGGGATAATATTTTGGATTGGACATTACACATTCGTCGCCGAAGATGCGCGCGGCGGAGATGCGGCCTTGTTCCATGGAGACGGAAGCGAGGGCGGGAAAGCCGATGACATCCCCGGCGGCGAAGATGTTCGGGACTTTGGTGCGGTAGTTTTCATCGACGCTGATGCGGCCTCGCGCGTCGGCCTCCAGGCCAGCGGCGCCCAGGTTGAGTTCGTCAACGTTGCCCTGTCGTCCGACGGCGTACAGGAGCGCGGTGGCGGAGATTCGTTTTTTGCTTTCCGTGTTGGCGACGACGGTGCCATCGGCGAGTTCCTCCACGCTTTCCACTTCTTCGTTCAGGCGCATGGTAACGCGGCTGTCGCGGAGATGGTAGCTGAGCGCCTCGACAATTTCCTGGTCGGCAAACTCCAACAGCTTGGGCCGTTTTTCCACCAGGATCACGCGCACGCCAAGCACGGCGAACATGCAGGTGTATTCGACGCCGATGACGCCGCCGCCAACGACGATGAGGGTCTTTGGCAGGTCTGGCATAAAGAGGACCTGATCGCTGTTGATGATGTTGTGGCCGTTCAGCGGGACCTTGGGATTGGTCGCCGGACGCGAGCCGACGGCGATAAGAGTGTTTCTACTTTCATACACGCTGGAGCCGCGCAAACTTGTCACGCGAATGTGGGTGGGATCTTCAAAGCTGGCGGTGCCGGTGAGCACCTCAACGTTGTTGCGGGAAAGTTGCGCTTCGGTCACATCGACTTCCGTCTTGATGACGTGTTGCACACGAAAGGCAAGATCGGCCATCGTGATCTTGTCCTTGACGCGATAATTCATGCCATAGATGGAGCGATAGTTGTAGCCGGAGAGATGCAGCACGCCTTCGCGAAAGGTCTTGCTGGGGATGGTGCCGGTGTTGACGCTGACGCCGCCGACAAACTCCCGCTGCTCGACGACGGCAACGCGCTTGCCCAGCTTGGAGGCGGAGATTGCCGCGCGCTGCCCGGCAGGACCGGAACCGAGCACGAGCAGATCAAATATGTCCATCGTTGATTTCCATGGTTCTATTTTAGTGTTTCACTTTATTATCGGCGGCGTCGTCGCGTTGGACAAGAAAATGGGACACGCTGAATTGGCTACACTGGTTGGACGCGAGGACAGGAGCGCAATGCTGTACGCGATTACAGACCGTCGGTTGTATGCGGAAAACGAGACAGACGCCCGCAGTCGGCTGCTGGAGTTGGCGGCAACCTGGGCGGCGAGCGGAGTGGCATACATCCAGTTGCGTGAGAAGGACCTTTCCGCGCGGGAACAGTTGGACCTGGCGCGGGCGATCATGCTTGCGATGAGGTCCACGGCAGAAGCAAATGGCTTGCAGGCGCCGCGATTGCTGATCAATGCCCGCGTGGATGTGGCGCTGGCCGCGGGCGCGGACGGAGTGCATCTGCCGGCTAGGCCGGACGAGCTGACACCGGAGGAGGTGCGCCGCATCTTTGTTGGCGCGGGAAGGGCGCGCCCGCCATTGTTAAGCATTGCGTGCCATACGCTGGAGGAGGTGGAGATGGCGCGGCGGCAGTCGGCGGACTACATTTTGTTCGCGCCGGTGTTTGAGAAGGTGGTCCAGCGCAATGCCGGAAAAGCCGGCAGCGCGCAACAGCTTCCCGGCAGTGGGTTGCCGCTGCTGGAAGAAGCCTGTCGGACGGCCGCGCCGGTTCCTGTTTTCGCGCTTGGCGGAGTGACCGCCGGGAATGCACTTGACTGCATTCGCGCCGGTGCGGTTGGAGTTGCCGCGATTCGTTTACTGCAGGAACCTGCATCGGTGTGGCGGGAGTTCGCGTAGCGAATTCCAGAGGGCGCGTGAGACCCAGGCCTCAAAATCGAGACCGGGGGCACCCGCAGGCTTATGTGGGAGTGGCAAGAAACCCAGGTTAGCTTCGCGAACCTGGGGCACCCAGATTCACTTTGGCGCGGATGCGCGATGGAAAGGACATCCAGGTGGAAGCTTTTTTGCGGGATTGGAGGAGCGCTTCATGATTTCCAGAAGGACGCTGTTGCAGGCTGGATTGCCAGCGATTGGTGGAATTGCAATCGGCAGGAGATTTTGTTTTGCGGCGACCGCAGCTTGGAGGACGTTTCGAACGCAGTGCGAGCATCTGGAAAATGAGAGCGGCGGCCGGCTGGGCGTTGCAATGCAAAACACGGCAAACGGCACGCAGATTGGATATCGCCAGAGCGAGCGGTTCCCGATGTGCAGCACGTCAAAACTGCTGACGGTGGGCGCGGTGCTGGCGCGAGTCGACCACGGTAAAGAGCGGCTGGAGCGAATTGTTCATTTCACAAAAAGCGATCTGGTGACGTACTCCCCGACAACGGAAAAGCGGGTGGGCAGTGGCATGACGATCGAGGAGCTTTGCGCGGCCGCGATGACGTTGAGCGACAACACCGCCGCCAATCTGCTGCTGGCGACAATTGGAGGGCCACAGGGGTTCACCCGCTTTGCGCGAACGCTGGGCGACAAAGTGACCCGGCTGGACCGGACCGAGCCGACGCTGAATGAAGCGCTGCCGGGCGACCCGCGCGACACCAGCAGTCCCTTCGCGATGGTGAACGACCTGCGCGCGCTGGCGTTGGGCGATCGGCTTTCCGAAGGCTCGAAAGCGCGGCTGACGCGATGGCTGATAGAGTGCAGGACGGGCGGCAACAGGTTGCGTGCAGGCGTGCCGAGGGATTGGAAGGTTGGCGATAAGACTGGCTCGGGCGATAACGGCACGGCAAATGACCTGGCGATACTGTGGCCTCCACATCGCGCGCCGGTCCTGGTCGGCGTGTATCTGACGGGTGCAACTGTAGAAAGCGATGCGCGCGAGCGTACGATTGAAGCAGTGGGGAAGATGGTTCCGTCGCTGCTTTGAGAGGGCTGAGGCTGCGCCGGAGCCGCTCTCTCGGGGAGGTGTTCAGATGTCCACATCTATCGCAACGCGCAGTACGATCGTCGCAGTGCTGATGGTTTTTCTTTGCGGCATGGAATGCAGCGCGGCGAAGAAGCAGCCGTTCCCTGTGGCCACTGTCGATGCTCCGCTGGCGCACATGCCGGGACGGGAAACCGCGGTGCTGGCCGGAGGATGTTTCTGGGGAACGCAGGCTGTGTTTGAACGCGTGAAAGGCGTGCTGGCGACGACGGCCGGATATGCGGGCGGGTCCGCGGCCACCGCAACTTATGCGCAGGTGATGACGGAAAAAACCGGGCACGCGGAATCGGTGCGGGTGGTGTTTGACCCCTCGAAGATCACCTATGGGACGCTGCTGCGAATCTTTTTCTCTGTCGCGCACGATCCGACGCAGCTCAATCGCCAGGGGCCGGACATTGGCCCGTCGTATCGGTCGGTGATTTTTTACGCCAATCCGGAGCAGGAGCGAATCGCCAAGGCGTACATTGCGCAACTGGACGCGGCGAAGGTATTTCGCAAACCGATTGTGACCCAGGTGGTGCCGCTGCAGGGGTTTTATCCAGCGGAGGCATACCACCAGGACTATGCGCTGCACAATCCGTTTAACCCGTATGTCGAGGTCTGCGACCGTCCAAAGATCGGCGCGCTGAAAAAGGAGTTCCCGGATTTGTTCCAGAAGTATACAGGGAAATAAGAACGGGTTTGGCGCGTCTGCATTGGCTGGTCGACGCAGCGCGGAGACGTTGCCTTTGCGATGATTCCTGATCCCACTCAAGCCAAACGCCGGCTTGAATGGGCCACCCGCCCAAATGGGAAACAACCGCGAGGCAGAGGACGATCTCAAAGAAGCACTGGACATCAGACGTCAACTCGCGAAAAGCGATCCGAGTGCTTACCAACCGCTCGTTGCAATCACGTTGAACAACCTTGGCAAACTTTACAGCAATACAGGGCGATTGAATGAAGCCGAGGCGACCTTAGGAGAAGCCCTTAGGATTAATCGCCAATTTGCCAAGACCGATCCGGCTGCTTCCCAAAGCAATATTGCGGATCAGTTGGTCAGCCTAAGTGTAATTTACAGCGAAACAGGGCGCTTTAAGGAAGCCGAAGCTTCCTTGCAAGAAGTCCTAGGTATTTACCGTCGTCTCGCGATAGATAATCCGACAATCTACGAG
>JBOGLY010000163.1:0-7008 GCA_050746425.1 Acidobacteriaceae bacterium | reverse complement strand
GCCCCAGGCAAGGCTCCAACGGAGTCTCCGATAATGGGTGTCGACGTTCCGTGCCATCACCAACCCCGCGCAACCGAAATAGCAGGAACGGACTCGTCAGGCCTGATCCGAGATGAGAAACGAATGCCCTTCCCTCGGATGCTCCCCCAAAGGAATTGACCAGTTTGGTTCCATTTAGTCAAAGAAACTGGAACCTTTCCCTGTTGCCAGATGTCTAACTTGAGTAGTGATCGGTTTGTCGAAAGGAAGTTCGATTCCGACTCGGCCTTGAGGAACAGACCGTTTGCCTGATAATGTTGAGGTGACCGCATGTCCGCGGCTTCTGCATTGGGAGATCTGGCTGCTGGAATCGCAATACGGGCGGATGACTCCGTCCTCACGAACGAGCTGCAGGCTGGCTCGGAAGAGGCTTTTGCGCTTCTGATCGGCCAATATCAGGCGCCTGTTTACAGTCTGATTTCGCGCGTGCTCAACGATCCCTCCGACGCGGCCGACATCACGCAAGACGTTTTCATCAAGGTCTTTCGCAGTATAGGCAGTTTCCATGGCGACTCCAGCCTGCGCACGTGGATCTATCGCATCGCGCTGCGCGAAGCCTCCAATCAACGCCGCTGGTGGTCCAGGCACAGGGGCCGGGAGATCACGATCGAGACTGAAACCAGTGCGTCGGAACAGGGCAGATCGACGTATCTGAAGGATATGTTGATCGACGACCATGAATCTCCGTATGAGCTGACCGCACACGAGGAAATTCGGGCCAAGGTGGAAGTAGAGTTGCGACGGCTGCCGGAACCTTTTCGGACTGTCGTCATATTGCGCGATCTGGAAGGACTGCCTTACGACGAGATTGCGGAGATTCTCGGTACCCATCTGGGAACAGTAAAGTCGCGCCTGGTGCGCGGTCGGGCCATGCTGCGGCTTCGGCTGCAGCCATTGATTGCTCAAGTCCACCAAAAGAAAGAGACCGTTTTCGACCGCCGCATTGTGGGCAGGGCATCGAGCATCGGCGCTTCAGGAGCAGACATCTCTGGAGCAACCCGGCCAGTCGAGGACCCTCTTTTTGTGGAGGCAGTATGATTGATTGCCAGCAAACACGCTCACAGTTTTCGGAATATCTGGACGGCGCCGTTTCAGGGGCAGCGATGCACTTGATCGCCAGTCACTTGGAAAGTTGCTCGGATTGCACGGCTGAATTCGCGGAATGGCGCACCATGCAGAGAGTACTGACCGGCATCGGTCCGGCAAAGCCTCCCGCAGATCTTGGGCTGCGGCTTCGCGTTGCCATTTCGCAGGAGAAGGCCCGCACCACCCGCCGACGCTTGGAAGGTTGGCAGCTATATTGGGAAAATTCGATGGCTCCATTCCTCGTTCGAGGCGCGGCTGGGTTGGCAACATCAATGATTTTGCTTGGCGCGCTGGCGTTGATGGTGGGAACTGTCGCGGCGCCTCCCCCAGTAGCAGCCACCGAAACAACCGCGGAGACAACGACCACCCCGCGGTTCATGTATACCGTGGGCGGAACGGACTCCCGCAGCTCATTCAATCGTCCCGTCCTTGTGGAAGTTGCAGTCAGCAAAACGGGTCGTGTATACGACTATCGCATCGTCTCCGGACCGACCACGAAGGACGTTCGCGATTCTTTGGACAGCATCCTGTTGATGAGTCACTTTACGCCGGCGGAGTTCTACGGCATCCCGGTATCGGGCAGCGCCATTCTTTCCTTCTCCGGCGTCGCGGTCCGCGGGTAGCCGCCACCCCCGAACGTTTCTCGCGATTTTAACGGTCAACCCATCACGGCGATCGCTCATCCGTGATATCCTTGACAAGAATGGGGACGTGCGCCCTGGCGTCATAGCTACGCCTACAAACCGGCCTGCCGTCGCGGCTTCGAACCGCATCCAAAAAAATGTCTTGCCCACGGACATCGTAACTCCTAAATCAGCATCTCGAAAAAAAGAGGGGCACCTTTGGCTATTAACGAAAAATATGAAGACGATCTTCAGAAGCTTATTGAAACAGGTAAAGAGAAGGGCTACCTGACCTTTGGCGAAGTGAACGATCTGATCCCCGGCGACGTGAATTCCGCCGACGATCTGGACGACCTGATGACCACCATTGGGACGCAGGGCATCGATCTGCTTGAGGACCAACCCAAGCTGGCAGCCGAACACGACGAGCTGGACACCGAAGAAAGCGAAGATGTCGAACTGGATCTGACTCCGGGAGCGATGGAGAAGACCAACGACCCGGTCCGCATGTACCTGCGCGAAATGGGTACCGTTCCGCTGCTCACCCGCGAAGGCGAAGTGGAAATCGCCAAGCGCATTGAGCGTGGCCAGATGCGCGTGATGAAAGCCATCTCCCGTTCCTCCATCGTGACTCGCGAAATTGTCGCGCTGGGCGAGGACCTGAAGCGCGGCGTTCGCAGCATCAAGGAAGTAGTCACGTTCGACGAAGAAGAATTGACCGAAGAAATTTTGCAGGCGCGCACTAAGCTGACGACCAATAGCATCGACACTCTGGTCAAGCACTATAAGAAGGCGCAGCAGTTGCGCGAAAAACTGGAAGGCATTTCCGTCAAGGACAAAGGCAAAGCGCGGGAGCACCGCCGCACTCGCTGGTCGATCGGACGAGAGCTGGTGCGGGTTTCCCGCGTCGTTCGCGAACTGAAATACACCAATTCCGAACGCAAGCGCCTGCTCGACAAGGTCAATAAGACAGTCGACGCCATGCGAGCGCTCGACCGGCAGATTCGCACTCTTGAACAGAAGCACGAGCAGTCGAAAAGCGAGGAAATGCGGAAAGAGTATCGCCGCCAGCAGCGCAACTGCCGGGGCGATCTAGAAAAGCTCGAAGTCGATGCGGGAGTCTCCGTCGCGGAACTGAAGCGCACCCAGCGCGAAATGATCCAGGGCGACATGGACGCCGAGCAGGCCAAGCGCGAGTTGATTGAAGCGAACCTGCGACTGGTCGTTTCGATCGCCAAGAAATATACCAACCGCGGATTGCAATTCCTCGACCTGATCCAGGAAGGCAACATCGGCCTGATGAAGGCGGTGGACAAGTTCGAGTATCGTCGCGGCTATAAATTTTCAACCTACGCAACCTGGTGGATCCGTCAGGCGATTACGCGCGCGATTGCGGATCAGGCGCGCACCATTCGCATCCCCGTGCACATGATCGAAACCATCAACAAGTTGATCCGCACCTCGCGTCAGCTTGTTCAGGAACTGGGGCGCGAGCCTACCTCGGAAGAGATTGCCAAGCGCATGGACATTCCTGTCGCCAAGGTGCGCAAGGTGCTGAAAATCGCTCAGGAACCGATCTCGCTGGAAACGCCCATCGGCGAAGAAGAAGATTCGCACCTGGGCGATTTCATTGAAGATCACCAGGCTGTTTCGCCATCCGATGCCGTCATCAGCGTCAACCTGAAGGATTACACCGCGCAGGTGTTGCGCACGCTGACGCCGCGCGAGGAACGCGTCATTAAAATGCGCTTCGGGCTGGAAGACGGGTCCGAGCACACGCTGGAAGAAGTGGGCCAAAGCTTCCAGGTGACGCGCGAACGCATTCGCCAGATTGAAGCCAAGGCGCTGCGCAAGCTGCGGCATCCGTCGCGCTCGCGCAAGCTGCGGGCATTTCTCGACGGCGTCCGCGAAGCATAATCGCAATGCGTGGCTGAAACAAAATCTGGGTGACCCAGTTTAACTGCGTGACCCTGGGGCACCCATCTTGCTATCCGCTTGCGCGTTAGTTTTCATAATGAGAGAGGCGGCCTCTTCCACAATTGCCGAATCGTCGCCGAAGCCGTTCAGCCAGTGCACATCCGGCTCGCGGCGAAACCATGTTTTTTGCCGCTTGGCATAGTTGCGATGTCCTTGCTGCGTGGCCGCGATTCCGTCCTCCAGAGAGATTTCGCCGCGCAGCAACATTGCCGCCTGTTTATATCCCAGCGAAGACAGCGGCCGGCAATCCTCGCCATACTTTGCCAGCAGCCGCCCCGTTTCCTCCACCAGCCCCCGCGAAAACATCCCCGCTGCGCGCTGGTTAATGCGCGCATAAAGCGCGGGGCGCTGCGGATCGAGGCCTAGGCGCAAAACCCGAAAGCCTCGCAACGCATCGCGACCCACCTCCCACTGCCTGGACATCGGCTTGCGCGCCGCCAGCGTCACCTCAATCGCGCGGACCAGCTTCGGTGTATCGTTTTCATGGATGCGAGCGGCGGAGACAGGATCGAGCCGCCGCAGAATTCGCGCCAGACGCCCGCTGCCGCGCTTTTTTTCGATTTCGCGCAGCCGCACTCGCAGATTCTCAAATCGACGCGGCCCAGGAAACAGTCCATCGATCAATGCGCGGAGATATAGCCCGGTGCCGCCGGCAACGATCGGTAGATTGACGCGCGCCACAATCTCGCCAAGACTTGCTCGCGCATCGCGAGCATAATCTCCGGCCGTGTAGGGCTGGTCTGGCGAAACTACATCGAGCATGTGATGAGGGATGCGGGCGCGCTCTTCCGGGGAAGGCTTCGCCGTGCCGATTTCCAGCTCCCGATACACAGCAACCGAATCGCAACTGACAATCTCGCCTGAAAATCGTTCCGCCAGATGCACGGCGAGAGAAGTTTTCCCGGTCGCGGTCGCGCCATGCACCACTACCAGGAGATGATCGGAGCGATCAAGAAGAGCTTCACCTGCTACCAAAGATTCCACCAGCGAGCGAGAAAGACCGTATGCCAGCCCGCGCGGAACGCGCAAAAGATAATTATTGCAAGCGCGATCCATATCAGGCCGATGGCCTGGCGTCGTCGCAACGGGGTTTCATCGGGAGCGATCATTCGCGTGTGTACTGCCCTGTCTGTTCGTTGTAGAGGAATTTAAAACGCAGCGCCAGGTATGGTCCGTGGAACTCCTTGGGCAACGGCGGAAACGGTCCGGCGCCGGTGATACCACCCCATGCAGCGCGATCGAGAGAAACATCCCCAGAAGGTCGAACAAGCTGCATCTGCTTTATGCTTCCATCTGGCATGATAATAAACTGAATCGTCACCGTCCCCTGTTTATCTAGCGGCGGGCGCGCAGCTTCAGGAATAAGCAAATCCCACATTGATTGCGTCGCGTCGACTATCTTGTGTACGTAGGGGCCGAAGTCCACCCCCATCGTGTCGCTCAAAATTTCTGCGTCGGTCGCCAAGCCAGGGTGCTGCACCGGCGCGTTCTCCCCATTGTCGCCGGCTTCGCCATTCGACCGCGCCGCATTGCGTTCCGCCTGGCGGATCAAATCGCCGACGGACATATTTGGCTGGCTGGTGGCCTGATTTTGAAACGCCCTGGACTGCCTCTGCTCAGCCTGCCTCTGCGCCATCTCCAGGCGGTTTGCGCTTGGGGCGGAAGGAAGCGGCTGTTGCGATGGCGGTACTGCGCGGGCCTGCTCCCGTGGCGCGGAACGTGTCGGCCTGACTGCCGGCTGGCTCGGCTGTTCTGCCCGTTGCGCCCTTTGTTGCGGCTGCGGGGGCGGAGACGGCCTGCCCGCGCGTCGCATCGCCTGCAACTCCTCAATCGTCTTTTTGTCGAGGGTGGGGTGCTTGGTCTGCGCTATGTGGTTCTGGTCGGAAATGATGTTTGTCGGCTTGGGCGGGGGCTTCTTGACCAGATCCGGAGGCATGTTCAGATAGACCTGCTCTGGCGGCTTGACAGGCGTCACCGACATGGGGTTCACGACGGTTGCGCGCTGGAACGCCTTCAGCTTCGGGCCGTAAAAAATCCACCAGAAAACGAAAAGATGGAAGATCAGCGATACCCAGATGGCCTCGCGCACACGGGCTGACATCCGCTCGCTCTCCAGAGTATCAATGACATCGAGCAACTCATGGGGCGAGTGCGAATCGTAACGAGTGCGCGGACGATCGAAATTCGGCTCGACCGGCTTCTCTGGCGGACTCGGTGGTGTTTCAATTGCGGCCATCAAAATTGGACGACACTGATCCTATCGTAGTTTCACAGCCGGGTCGGCATCGACATTGCGTCCTGCCCCCATTGTCTCACTTTTGGCATTCCGGAACCCCTCGCACGGCCCTGAATCCCCTGGAGGAAGGTAGAATCGCAAATGTGACCGCAGCCGTCATCACCGTAAGCGACTCGTGTTTTCAAGGCCTTCGAGTCGACCGCTCCGGACCCGAGGTTGCGGCGCGTCTCCGTCAGGCTGGTTTCACGGTGGAGAGCAATTCCATCGTTCCTGACGACATGGAAGAAATTGCCGCTGAAATTCGTGTACAGGCTGAACGGGCACGTCTGGTGGTTACGACCGGCGGCACCGGGATTGCTCTCCGCGATGTGACACCGGAGGCCACGCGGAAGGTCTGTGACCGCATTCTCGAGGGATTCGGCGAGCAGATGCGCCGCGAAGGGTTGAATGAGACTCCGTTTGCCGCCATGAGCCGCGCGCTTTCGGGTACTCTGGGGGCCAGCCTGGTTGTGAATGTTCCCGGCAGTCCTAAAGCTGCTGTCACATCTCTAGAAGCCGTGCTCCCGCTGATCTCCCATGCTATCGCTTTATTGTCCGGCGACACAGAACATTCCGGACTGTAGCCATGCATAAACTCTGGTCGCATATTCTTCATTGGAAAATGGCCCTGCTGCTGTTTCTTAAGCCGCTTGGCTTTGTGGGCGTGGCCGTTCTTGCCGCCATGGATGCCAGCTCGATCGCCATTCCCATGGATCTGGTCATCGCTGGGTACGTGTTGAGCAATCGAAGATATTTCTGGCTCTACGCCATCATGGGTGCCATCGGATCTGCGGTCGGCGCGTTGGTGCCGTTTTACATTGGGCGAGCCGGAGGCGAGTTCGTCTTGCTGAAGCGCATTCCGAAGGCGAAGTATAACCGCTTACAAGCGCGTTTTGACCGTCACCAGTGGCTCGCGGTACTGGTTCCGGCTGCCATGCCTCCGCCGTTTCCCTTCAAGCTGTTCGCGTTTGGCGCTGGAGTTTTCGAAATGCGCGTGCTGCCCTATAT
>JBOGLY010000162.1:0-7034 GCA_050746425.1 Acidobacteriaceae bacterium | reverse complement strand
TTGCCATGCCGATCGAAACCAGGCCAGCGCCCCAAGCTCCCACTGCGACGAGCATTGCATCCGCCGTGGGTCGCGGAGAGTGCGCGATTGCGGTAGCGGGCAGCAGATAGCTGCTGGCTGCGTTGGTCAGCATATAGAGCACCGCGACCAGTAAAACTCCGGCGACAAGCGCAAGCGGAATGGAACGGCCGGGCCGCTCGATTTCGCCCGCCACCATGTTCAGGTCGTTCCAGCCATCGTAAGCCCACAATGCCGCGATCATCGCCACTGTGAATCCAGCCATGCCACCGTGCGCGCCCGCGAAAACTGTTGCGAAATTGCTGCGATGACCAAGCGGGCTGTTGAAGCAGAAGAAAACAATTCCGACGATCAGCGCAATCTTCAGAATCGTGAAGACCAACTGGAACTCTCCCGCGCGCCGCAATCCCAGGTAGTTCAACCCGGTGATCAGCCATACCACCACGATGCCGACGATCTGTCCCCATTCCAGCCTGAGAGGATGCAACAGAAGCGGCCGGCTGAACCAGGTCAGCAGCGAAAATATGCCCAGCACTCGCACCAGACCGATGGCGCTGCTGGCGATCGACGCCGGTTTCGCTAGCGAAAACCATGTCCACATGTACAAGAAAGACGGCAGCTCGCCGTAGGCATCGCGAAGATAGACATATTCTCCGCCCGCGTATGGGCGCATCGCGGCCAGTTCGGCATAGGTCATTGCGCCGAACAAAGAAAGAACTCCGGCAGAAATCCACGCCAGATATACAAGATTGGACGACCCGGCGGCTGCCATCATTTCTCGCGGAACGAGAAAAATGCCGCTGCCGATGATGGTGCCGGCGACAATTGCCGTCGCCTGCCATGGCCCCAGAACGCGCGGCAAAGCATGCACGAGTTCGGAGTCTCTATCGCGAGGAGGACCCTGCCTCTCGGCTGCGCGCATGTTGCTTACTGTACCTCAGATCGAAACATCATCGCACAGCTTAGCGGAATTGCGGATGACGCGATGAAAGATGATGCTTTTACTCTGTCGCAACTGGAAAAACGCCTATTGCGCCTGCAGTACGTAATGTCCAGGTTGCCGAAGAATGACTGCCACGCGAGTTCCGTTTTCCGCAGGCCGAACTTCCTGGGCAGATTTGCCATTCACAAGCACGCTCTGTCCGGAGCGCACGAGAGGAACCAGCACAGTAGCAACTTCATCCGGCGGAAGATCGATCGTTGTTTCCAGAGTTGGACTCGCGTGCAAATCTACCTTCAATAATCCGTGCGGCGTAGGTTCAGCGCCTTTGGCCCATGTGAGCCCGGCCAGGTCTGGTCGGATCGTGACCTGAGAAAAACCGGCTGCCGTAGGCTGGATGCCAAGAATCTGCTCCATCAGCCAGGGCGTTGGGCCGGTCGACCATCCATGCGCGAGACTCACGAAATACCCGGTGCCGCCGTCGGCCTGCAAGGAAGCGTGAAAATTGTTTTTCGGCCAACTGGGATAATAGGCCTCCCAAAAACTAGTTGCGCCTTCCGCAAGCATTCCGCCCCAGTATTTGCGAATCCACTCCAGCGCCTCTGCGCGATGGCCAGTCTCGGCCATTGCGGAGATGATGTAGTAGTTGTAGTAAGGCGTCATAACCAGCGCGGTGTATTTTGTATTCGCAACGCTGGAAAGTACGTGGTCCCAGATGGGCGCGTACTGCGATGGGTCCGCAACTCCGGTGAACACGGCAGCGGCATTGGTTTGCCAGCGCGGCCCGAAGGTGTTGGTCGATGGATCGAGCAGATATTTTTGCGATGCTGCTTTTAGCAGCGCCGCGCGCTGCTCGAAGTGCGCGGCATTCGCGGTGTCGCCGAGTTGACGCAATAGAAACGCCGCATCCTGGTAAGCGAGATAAAACTCAAACTGCGTGGCGCGTCGCGCTTCAGGCGTGTTGCCGTCCAGGTCCGGCGACCAGTCGACAAAATCCCACGTATGGGTCTGGTCGGCGAATAGGTTCCTCGCATCGACATCGGTGTCCATGTAATTCAGTAGCTGCACCAGTCGTCCATGCAGGCTCTCTAAATAATCCTTGGACCCCGTGTGCAGATAGTATTGCGTGAGAACATCGATCCACCACGCGGAGTAGCCGGAGATATCGTTCACATGCGATTTGATCGGCGCATTGCCGAGCAGGTTCGTCATTGTTTCCTGCATCAGGAAATGGTCAGCAAAAATATCGTTGATGTCGCGCCCGCTCACGTCCAGATCGCCAGCCCATCGCGCGCGATCGCGCTTAGGAGCGTCCCAAATATCGTCCTGCATGCAGAGATGGGAAGTGTATGCGCCGACTTCCCAGATTTTGTTCAGCAGAGGATCGGAGGATTCAAACGAGCCACGATACTTCACTGGGTAGTAAATGTCGTCGAGCGCGATGGACTGAAAGCGCAACGCTGGGCCGCCCCCGACAAACCGGACCTTCGCATAGCGAAACGCGGATTTCGGCCCGTAGGCCGTCGCGTGCGGCAGAACCGTAATTGGATCGACTCCGAGATAGGGCTGGATAAGGGTTTCGTCCTTCGACTCGCCATATTGAACGGTGAGTTGTATCGCATGGTCGGAATCGGAGATGAACGCAATGCGGCCCGTTACTTCCTTGCCAAAATCCAACAGCAGGCTGGGCACCTGCTGTTCCGGAACATGGGCGGAAGCCAGCAGGACCGTGAATTTCTTCGCGTCTGGTTCGCTCGATAAATGAGTGAGCGCGTCAAGATTTTCATACGAGCTGCGACCGGTGAATACGTGGCTTATGCTTTCGATCGGCAGCGTGACGTGCGCCAGAAACGGCGATATACCAAGATAGCCTGGCCAACGATAGAGACCGGCATCGTCATTCGCCTGAAGAAAATCGATCGAGCTTTCAATGCCGCCCATCGCATCCACCGACGGCCATGACGTATCGTTGAATCCTGAACTCTGCCAGCCCTGACTCGCAGTGCGAGAGGATCTCCAGGATGGTCCGCTGATTAACAAAGCCGGCGCATCGACGCCGGCTGTCGCGGGCACGATTTTTGCCACCAGTTGGTTGTCGTCTCCGCGCGACGTGATCTCAAGAGCCAGAACGTTCTTTCCTGCGTGCAGCTTCCCGCTAACATCTGTCTCAAACATCGGCATTTTCAGCGGCGATGCAGGGTTGTCCTGAACCTTGTCCACAAGCTTCCCGTTGATGTATGCGGCGTAAGCCTCTGCCCCCGCGACATACAAGGTCGCCTGCCGTGGAACTGTCTCCACTTGAAATACTGCGCGAAAATACAGTGGAGCATTCTTTGCTGCCTGAGCGCCCAATTGCTGGTCAGCAGTCCAGATATATTGCTCGGGCAGCGGAATGTGTCCCTTGTCCGCAAGCTGTGGGGAAGCAATGTCCCTGGTCGGGTCAAGCTGACCGGAGACAAAATTTGTCTGGGCGGGCAGCGCAACGGAAATGCTGAACAGAGAAACGAGGGCAGGGAACAGCAAGCGGTATTTGAATTTCATGTACCTTCCTTGGCAGGGCAGTCCGGCTTCCAGAGTATATTTCAGCGACGGAATTATTGCTGCGGCCCTAAAAGGTTAAAATGGGTGCCCCATTCTAGCCGCGTATTTTGCGGCTAGAGTGGGATCTGCGAATCCATTTCAACCGGGGCCGGATCAAAGAGTTCCAAAGTTACGACCGTCCGCTGCTCATGCGCGCAAGCGCGGCCTTGGCCTGGCCCAACTCTGGACCGTAGTTTTTTGGCGCGTTGGCAACGAAGGCACGGAAAGCGGTCCGGGCACAGGGAATATCGTGTGTCTGCATGCAGGCAATGCCTAAATTCAAATTGCCCTCGACATAAGTCGGGCTGAGTTGTACAGCCTGCTCAAAATTCTTGCGCGCGGCGCTCACGTCGTTCCGTTTGTCGGCAATAATTCCAAGGCCGTTGTAGGCAGGCGCATAAGGCTGAATCGCCAGAACCCACCGGAAAACGCGCTCCGCGTTTGCAAGCTGGCCACTTTGTAGATATGCAGTCGCCAGGTCGTTCTGGCCTTCCACGTCAAGCGGATTCTGTTGCTCCGCCTGCTGATAATAGGAAATCGCTTCCTTCAAATTGCCAGTGCGCAGGTACAGATTTGCAAGCCGAGAAAGAATCATGCCGTCGAGCGCAGTATGGCGCAATGCCTCCTGGCAAGCTTGTATTGCCTGCGAATATTCCCCTGCTGCCTCATATTTATCGACGAGACTCTCATATAGCGTCGGATTGCCGGGGTCCTGATTCAGCGCGTCGCGCAACAGTTCAATGTCGCGTTTTGTGGAGCTCAACCCGGGACTGGATAGGTCCACGGCATGCAACACCTTGAGTGTGGCAAGATGGTCCTTCGGGTCGTCGCCTTTGCCATTCAGTTGGAACGAGGGGCCGGAAAAACCGGCTGCATAGCCAAGCGATTTCAACTGGTCCATTGTCTGTTGGTCCATTTGCTTGAACGCCACAGTTTCCGTGTCTGAGCTTCCCAGTCGGCTTGCCTTTTTCAATTGAGCGTCAAGCTCGCGATATTCCTTGGGGTGAGAATCGATGATGTTATTCATCTCGGCGGGATCGTTGTCGAGATCGTAAAGTTCCGGCCGCGGCGCCCGAATATACATCCAATGCGCGGTATGAATGCCGCGCAATTCCGACCATCCCATGTTGATTTTCGGATACAGCGTTTCTTCATATGAATAATCTGTCGCCACTGGCTTGCCGGAAAAAGCCGGAACCATGCTGGTTCCCTGGACCGCACCCGATGCCTTCCCGCCCATTAAATCGAGCACCGTCGGAAGCAGATCGATTTCTCGCGCTTGCTGCTGCACGCGCAGCCCGGCCGGCACGCGTGGCCCCGCCATGATCCATGCAATGCGCACGGTCGAATCGTAGAGAAAAATTCCGTGGTCGTATTCGCCATGATCGCCCAGACCTTCGCCATGATCGGACAACAAAACAATCAGCGTCTTGTCGGGAGGAGATTTTTTCCTGACTGAGTCCAGAATGCGGCCAAGCTGTTGGTCTTCAAAAGCTATCTCCGCGTCGTATGGGTCATGCGGATATTCTTTTCGGAATTGTGCCGGCGGATTGTAAGGGAAATGCGCATCGTAAAGATGCACCCACATGAAAAATGGCTGTCGAGATTCTTGATTGACCCATTGAATCGCGCGGTCCGCTGTAACGTTCGCCGCGCGCGTGGAAACAGGATTGTTGCTGTCGCTGTGCAGCAGTTGATCGTCGTAGGTTGTAAATCCCTGGTTGAAGCCGAACATTTTCTTCAATACAGAGGCGCTGATAAACGCTGCCGTGTCCCAGCCATGCCGCCGTAAAATCGTCGCCATTGTGACTGAGGAAGGTTGCAGAGCGAACCCGCCAGTATCGCGAACGTTGTGAACGTTGGGATTTTCACCGGTAAACATGCTGGCGTGGGAGGGCTGCGTCAGCGGAGTTTGCGCCACGGCCTTTTCAAACAACACGCCGCTTGCCGCCAGCGCGTCAATGTTTGGAGTCTTTATTTTTGCGTCGCCATAACAATGCAAGTGGTCTGCCCGGACTGTATCCAGAGTAATCAGCACGACGTTGATTGGCTTCAGCGAGCGTGCAGCAGTCGGCTGCGATGGCCTGGATTTGCAACTCACGAGCGCGGTCAAAACCAGTGCGCAAATGGCGCAGACGAACGCTCGTCGCTCGCCGAATTCCATTGGTTCGTCTCCAGTTTGAGTGTGGGCGATCTGATTAAATGATTACGCCAAAGCGCTTTCGAAGCGCAAATACTGTGATCCAACTGACGGCGATAAACCAGACAATCCACGGAATGCCGAATCCAAACAGGTCTACCTCGGCGTCAGGATATTGGATAGCGACCCATTGAAATGGACCGTTGTGTGGTAGAAGCCTCTGTCCAGGATAGACGAGCCATTCCCATATCGAGCCGACGCGTCGCTCGGAAATCATGCGCACTCCCGGTCCTGCATCGATCGCCGTTGCGACCGTGGTTGGGTCTGCGCCATTTCCCGGTGCGCTGAAGAATAATCTGTCGCGCCCCACGCCGGTCGTGCGAACTCCCCATACGACTTGGTGCAGCCCTGGCATTCTTACCGACGGCGTTTCAATCGCGACATTCGTTCCCGTCAATTGCGGTGAGATTGCGTTCAAATCAACACCGTCAGCCATTTGCGCAGTGACCAGCGTGTTCTCTCCCACATTAAGCGCGCGATGTCCGTAAACGGTGTCCATCATCGCCATTAAGATAACTACGGGAACGATGACGACCGCGGCAGGCTTCAATATCAGCCCGAGATAGCGGACATTCCACAGCAGCAGTTGAAGCTGGGCGCGAAACACAAGCCGCGGCTCATCTCCGAACAGTCGGAACTCATACAACGCGGCGCGGATTTTTCGTTTCGCCAGCGAGAGTCCATCCGTGTCGGAAAACCTTGCGAATACCGGCAGAATCGCAAGGCCAGTCAAAATGCCGATCGCCGTCAAACTGATCGCGTATGCGACAGGTCCCATCAGTCGAGGTATCCCAGACCCTTCAGCTTTAAAACAATTTCTTCATCCGACTGTGTTTCGTCCAATTCCGCGATCTCCTTATTCAGCACGTGCTCGACAAATTCCTCGGGTGAACTGTATCCCCCAGCTTGTGACACTCGCTTCACCTTCGCCCACAGTTCTTTTTTCAGTTTGATGGATGTTCCCGCCATCACTCTCTCCGTATCTCAAAAAATCGAATGTCCCGTCATGCCCTTGCCCGGAGCGATGCCAAATTGCTGCAGCAGCGTGACCGTGACATCTGCAAGCCAGGGATGGTCAAGTTTAATTTTTCTGTTGCTTAGAAACACTCCTGGCACCAGCTCCGGAGCAATGCAATGATCGCCGCGCCACTGATCGTCGTTGTCTTCAATGAGGGTAGCTGGAGTTTCTCCCAGTGCCGTCTCCCAGGAAGTTCGATAGCCTCGTTCCCAGCCGACGATCATATCGGGAGCCAGGTGGGCCGCCGATCCATGGTAGACCTGATCGGTGCGGTACAC
>JBOGLY010000161.1:0-7039 GCA_050746425.1 Acidobacteriaceae bacterium | reverse complement strand
CCAGTAGCCCGTCTTGATTGTTGTGGAAGTAGCTGTTGAGGACGGTGAGATTGACCCCACTGGAGCGAATCCCGGCACCGTTGGCGCCATCGTTATTGCTGACGGCGGCATTTTCGAATTCCATGTTTTCAACCGTTTCGTCGCTGCCGGTAAAGACCCAGATCCCCTGCCTATCGGCAATATGTCCTGTCTTCGATGTGTCCTTTAGCCCCGCCGCGTTTAGAACCGGACGGGCGCCGTTCGAGTTGAGCACGCCGATCAAGCTGAGGTTGCTTGCGGTCCATACGCAAGAGTCGTCGTAATAGCCCACGCCTGGCCCGCTGGATGAAGAATAGTCGATAGAAACCGTGTCGCCATTCGCCACCAGCGTGCTGACCGCGCAGGGAGTCTTGTAGGTTCGGGTTGGGCCCACATTCCAGGTTGTCGCGTTGGCTCCTACGGTCAAGCTTAGAGGAACTATCAGAGCACATACGTACAGCAGCGTCTTCTGTCGTCCTGTATTCAGATTTACGTTCATCTCTGTCTCCATGCTGATCTGGCTTCACCCCAGGGGGATTTCGGTTTGGACTTTTGAGGTCTAACCGAGAGGGCCAAAGTCTAGACCCGGGTGTTCCTGTGAGTCAATCGAATTGTTATCTTTGGGCATTTCCTGCTCTCACAAATTCCGTTTTCGCCTTCGATTCGTGTTGTTTGATCGCCGCTGCAGGCAGCGATAGCACCGGCTCATGTCGCCCTTTAAGGCAAAGCACGCACAACTCCGGCCACAGAAGTCTTCCAGTCCGGCAATCGGCAATCGAACACACACTGGGCTGTCCCGCGATACGAGGGATTCCGGGTACTGCGTGTTCTGGCGTAGCGTCCAGTAGAATCGCACGGTCAACTTTCTAGCCGCCATCTTGGCCACACCCGATCGCGTCCTAAATCCTCCTCCCACTCTTTTCAGTGTGGTTGCGAACGATAGAGCCGATGCGATCGAATTTGTTTCATGATCGCCCTGAACCTATAGTCGTAAAGGCTGGGTGAGCGAACCGTTCCATAGACGCAATTTTCAACCGGGAGTCACGATAACCATGATGAACAGACTTTCAATCTTCCTGATTCTTGCCGTATGCCTTCCTGGCATTGGGAATTCTTCGAGCCAGCGGATGTCTCCGCCATCTTCGGCGGCGAGCGACGGCCCCGCGATCGCACCCCGCGATAACGCGAAGGACCCCCAGCACGCAGCACGGCGCGACTGGGCCGTCGTCAACGGCTCCCCCGGGGACAGCCATTATTCCAGCCTGACCCAGATCGATCGCACGAATGTAGCAAAACTCCAGGAAGTGTGGCGCTACGACACGAAGGAACAAGGCGGTCTCGAAGCCAATCCCATCGTCATCAACGGCGTGCTCTACGCATACACGCCTCGGCAGGAAGTGATCGCGCTGGACGCGGCGACTGGCAAGCTGATCTGGAAATTCAGCTCCGGGATTAACGGCACAGAATCATATCGCGGTCTTGCCTACTGGACCAACGGAAGCGACAAACGCGTCCTTGCCGGGATCATGCATTTTCTCTATGCTCTCAATGCAACGACCGGCAAGGCTATCCCGACATTTGGAGAGAATGGGCGCATCGACCTGCGCAAGGGTCTGGGTCGAGATCCGGAACTTCAGTCGATCGCGCTCGACTCTCCGGGAGCGGTTTATAAAGATTTGATTATCGTCGGCGGCATGGAGCCGGAGACATTGCCTGCTCCTCCCGGCGACATTCGCGCCTACGATGTGCGGAGCGGTAAACTCCGTTGGTCCTTCCACACCATTCCGCATCCCGGTGAGTTTGGCTACAACACATGGCCGAAGGATGCATGGAAATATAGCGGCGCGGCAAACAACTGGCCGGGCATGGCGGTCGATACCAAACGCGGCATCATTTATGTGCCAACCGGGTCGGCGGCCGCGGATTTTTATGGCGCGAATCGCATCGGCAACGATCTCTTCGCCGATTCGTTGATCGCGCTCGATGCCGAAACGGGCAAAAGAATATGGTCCTTTCAGGCCGTTCGGCATGATCTATGGGACAGGGATTTTCCGGCACCGCCTACCCTGCTTGAAATTCGGCGCAACGGAAAGGAAATTCCCGCTATCGCCCAGACAACAAAGCAGGGATACCTCTATCTGTTCAACCGCATCGACGGCAAGCCGTTGTTTCCAATTGAGTACCGCAAGTATCCAGCGAGCACAGTACCGGGGGAAGTGGCGGCCACCGAACAGCCTTTGCCCACCCGGCCCGCGCCCTTCGCGCGGCAGTTACTGACTGAAGACATACTGACCCATCGCACCCCCGCGGCGCACCAGTGGGCGCTGGAGCAATTTCGCAAGATGCGGAGCGACGGGCAATTCGTTCCCT
This sequence comes from Acidobacteriaceae bacterium, assembly GCA_050746425.1. Lineage (GTDB taxonomy): Bacteria > Acidobacteriota > Terriglobia > Terriglobales > Acidobacteriaceae > JAKAAZ01. The sequence continues at coordinate 4,651 of JBOGLY010000161.1, read as the reverse complement.
GGAGTCTAAACAGAGCCACCGTGCTTTTGCCCAGCTTCGAGGGCGGCGCGGAGTGGGGCGGTTCGGCAGTCGATCCTGCGACGGATATTCTTTATGTCAATTCCAACGACTATGCTTCCGTTGGGACCATGGTCAAGATTGAAGGCGCGACCGGCGGCCAGGCCACGTATTTGAGCCAGTGCAGCGTCTGCCACGGCGAAAATCGCGCTGGGTCTTCGCAATTTCCGTCGCTGATCGGGATAGGAAATCGCCTCACCTCGCACCAGATTGCCGAAACCATTCACCATGGACGTGGCCGGATGCCAGGCTTCCCCGGAATCCAAGGCTACCCGCTCGATCAGCTCATCGAATTTCTAAAATCCGGGACTCAGGCCGTCCATGGCAGCGAGACCGCCAGCTCGTCCGCGACCTATCAAGTTGTCCCAGGCTACAAGCAGTTTCTGGATCCTCAGGGATATCCCGCCGTCGAGCCGCCCTGGGGCACGCTAAACGCCATTGACCTGAACACCGGCGACTATGTGTGGAAGATTCCGTTCGGTCAATATCCGAAGCTGGTTGCCCAGGGCATGCCCAACACCGGCTCAGAAAATTTCGGCGGTCCCATTGTCACCGCCGGCGGCCTGCTGTTCATCGGCGCAACGGACTGGGACAACAAGTTTCGCGCCTTCGACAAAGCAACCGGCAAGCTGTTGTGGCAGACGGCGCTTCCGTTCCCCGGAAATGCAACTCCCGCCACGTATCAGGTAAACGGCCGTCAGTATGTCGTCATCGCATCCGGCGGCGGCGATCTCGTTCGCGGCGTGCCGCGCGGTGGCGTCTACATCGCCTATGCCCTGCCTCAATAGACCGCATCGGCACAGAAGATATTCCTGCATAACCATGGTGGGACAAAGCAATGTTCGCATCGCGTCACCCCAAAAAAGGCTTTGAATATTTGCCTTGACAAACTTTCGACGTTAGCCTGAGTTGGAGGGCACACCACATGCGCTTTCTCTCACGCTCATTTGTTTCCGCTGTTTTGCTCGGCTTCGTATTCTTGATCGCAAAATCGCCGGCTGCCACAGCCGCTTCCCAGCCGATTCAGGCGCGTCTGCATGGCGCGTATCGCTTTCAGCGGGCAAATTGGATCTACGTTCACCTTCAAGGAACACCGCATCAGATCGGCTTCGAGAACGGCTATCTGCTGGCGCCAGAGATCGAGGATGGCTTCCATGCAATTCGCCTGGAAGACACGCACAACACGCATCGCAACTGGGATTTTTATCGCGCCACTGCCAAGAACGTCTACTGGCCTCATGTCGAGGCCGAGTATCGGGAGGAACTGCAAGGCATCGCCGACGGCGTCAAGGCCCACGGCATTAAGGACATTGACCTGTGGGATGTAGTTGCGATCAACGGCTTCAATGAGACCGATGAGTACTACGTGCCCTATCTTGAAAAGCAGAATCACCAAAAAGTAGATGCCAGCCTAAAGCCGCGCGGCCGTTGCAGCGCCTTCGTCGCGACAGGCGACTGGACGCGCGACCATAAACCGGTCATCGCGCACAGCCTTTGGAGTCCATTTCTGGAAGGCGAACGCTGGCGCATCATGTACGACATTGTTCCGCAGCACGGTTATCGCATTCTGATGGATGGATGGCCGGGCAAGATCGACAGCGGCGACGATTTCGGCATTAACTCCGCGGGCATTGCAATCACTGAGACTACGATCACCGGCTTCCATGGTTTCGACCCCAATGCGATTCCGGAATTTGTGCGCGCTCGCAAAGCAATGCAGTATTCGGCCAGCATCGACGACTTTCAGCGCATTATGGTGACCGGAAACAACGGGGGCTATGCCAACGATTGGCTGATCGCCGATACCCATACCGGCGAAATCGCCCGTCTCGAACTTGGATTGAAATATCATCGTCTCTGGCGCACCAAAAATGGCTACTTCGTAGGTTCCAACTTTCCTAGCGATCCCACGCTGACGAAGGAAGAGACCACTTTCAATCCGAACGATGCCTCCAGCACGCCCAATGCCCGTCACAAACGCTGGAAGCAGTTAATGGCGCAATACAAAGGCCAGATAGATGTTCCTCTGGCGCAGAAGTTTTTGGCCGATCATTTCGACGCGTACACGGGAAAATGGGGCCCGGATGCGCGCACCCTTTGCGGCCATGAAGAGGTCTCAAAGCACGGCATCCCGGAGTGGGGCGACCCGCCCTTTCAACCGGGAGGCGCGGACAATGCCAAGGCGGCCGATAGCACCATGGTCAACAATATGTCATTCATCGCGCGCACAAACCGGCCCTGCGGGCAGGATTTTCTGGTCTTGCCATTCCTGGCGAAACATCCGCAATTCGCGTGGGAAAAGCCTATCTTGCGCGACATGAAAGGCACTCCGTGGGCGATCTTCAGGGCCAACGACCATGTCACTTCGTCTCGGTAAGGTCCCGGCAACATCTGGGTGTCCCAGGTTCGCGCAGCCATTGGAAATTTTGCTTTGCTTTTCTTTCTGTCATTCCCGCAGGGAATCTGCTTTGCCGGGTGCCCCAGAGCCTGCCCTGAGCGAGCCTTCAGGCGAGTCGAATGGCCTCGATTTTGAGAGCTGGGATTCCATGGCGGCGAGATTGGAGTGCCTCAAAATCAGCCAGGAAACAGGCTCTCCTGGCGCGATCGCTCGCTGTGCGAGTCGGTCCCATTGCCGACATAGCCCGCGGACAGCATCTGCTTTTTCCGCGCGATAGTTTTGCGCACGCCCCCACTACGTGGTTGCCTGCAACTGGTGCCAATTTCCATTTCAATCGGCTTCGCCGTCATCTCCGCCGCAGGCCTTCCATCCTGATAGCTCACCGTCCTGCCTGAAATCGCGGAGGACCGTTTCCCCGGAACCACAATATCGACGAGGTTCATCGGGTCCGCCGCAGCCACGTCAATTTTCTCCGCGGCAATTCCATCCGCGCCGCGCAGCCTGGCCATCCGCAATGACTCCACTGCTTCCGGCAATGCGTACTGCTCGCCGCTGAACCCGCTTACAAATCGTCCGCCGCGTACTTCGCCGCGTGCCTCCAGACGTCGCAATACGTTCAGCAATTCTCGCCAACTTGGCATCGCCGTTTCGCGTGTCATTACGTCGCGAAACACCACCCCATAGCGCCTCAACAACACGCGGGCCGCGGACTCCAGGGCTTCATCCTTGCATCGCGCTTGTTCCGAGGCATCCGCGGCGACGGTCGTGGCGTTGCGCAACAGATACCAGCGCCCTGCCGCGCTCCGCACCCGCTTCGTTGGATTGCTCAGTCGTTGAATGTGCGCTGCGGACTTGCGCTTCGGATCCATGATTGCTCGCAACTGATCGAATCCATCCGCAGCCGCCAACCCCGCAGCCGTCAGTTCCCAAAGCCCATGCTCAACCTGTTCCATCGTCATATGGGTGGTTCGCTGCAATTCCTCCATGAAGCACGCACCGCGATCTTCCAGGGTCGATCGAATTTGTAGAGCCTCGCTGCTCAATGACCTGCGCAGTTTTGCCTCATCGACAGCCTGGTCCTTCAGCGCCTCATCCAGCCACGCCGCCGTCTCACGAATACAAAACGAGATCGGCGACATGCCTGTTGGCCTTACTCTTCGCGGAGCGCCGCCCTCGGCCGTGGACCACGCCGGATGCGGCGAAATGCGGCCCCAGCCCACCGCGCCAGAAAGGCATAACTGGTCGAGCCAGCGCGGATCGTATCCGCTGACGCGGCGCGCCAGCAATGACTTCTCCCACTCGATCGCAGGCGCTTCAAATCCTTCCAGCTGCATTAGCGCTTGCAACACTCCCTGCTCGCCGCTCAGTTGCGACTGCGGAGCCAGGTGCTGCCAACCGAGAACCCATCGCATGTACACGGCTGGCGATGCAGGCTCGATCTGCTTTCGTAATTTACCGATGGTCAGCCGATGAATGCGCTGCAACAGGTGCCGTTCGCACCATTCGATATCAAAGTCCGCAGGCGAAGTGACTGCGGCATTATCAAAGGATCCCCGCAGGATCGTTCCCTGCATCTCCAATTGCAGCAAGTTTTGAAATACTCCTGCGGTTGGCAGGCCGAGCAGCAATGCGATTGAATTCGCCGTGACCGGGCCAAGGAACGGCAACCATCCCTGAAGCAATTTCATCGCAACTCGGCCTCGTGTAACTGTATCGGTTACATTAACGTCCGAGCGGAAACAAAGAGTCGCTTCCGCAAGATTCTCGGCGGCAATCCACCACAGGCGCGGACCCACATGCAATGTGCTGGCTCGTCCGTTGCGCTCCAGCCGTTCCAGCAGAAATGTCCAGTGGCTCGCTTCCAGCTTCTGCAATAGGGTCGCCGGCAACGCCACCGTCTGGTACAGCAGATCGTGCATTTCGTGCTCATCGCGCGGGTCTGGCCAGCAGTCCGCCCGGACGGCTGCAATGGCAGAGGGATCGAGTCGTCCCGCATCCGCTTGCATGCTGGCCGGCAATGTGCGTCTCATAGAGACGGCTCGCGCGCGACGCTCTTCCAACGGCGCGTCGTCAAGGAAGGCATATGGATTCGCATTCAGCAATTCGTGTGCGAATTGAGATGGAGCGGTGGTATCGATCGCCACGCAACGAATCGCGCCGCTGGAAATTCCTTCCACCACCCGCATCAGGCCGTCC
>JBOGLY010000160.1:3654-7101 GCA_050746425.1 Acidobacteriaceae bacterium | reverse complement strand
GATCAATTCCGTGGTCGATAGAAGTCGGGAGCAGGTCAACGAGTTTGCCGAGCGCGGCAAGGAAGCCGCAGATAAAGGCCGTGAACGCTGGAGCGGTATCATGGACCGCGTCTCGGGGAACAGAGGCGAGGGCGAACGCAGCGGGCGCGAGGACGAGGAGCCATTTCACGGCGGTGCAGCCGAAAATCGCTTCTAGCGCATCTCACGTGCAGGCGGTCGATGGATTGCTGCTGTCGGTTTAGGACGCGGCCGTCGTTGCGGCGGTTCTTTTGCTTGTGCTTGCGCTCCTGAGTGCGGCGTTGTTTAAACGCATTTTGTCCGGTGAGTCTGGGTGACGGATCGCGCCAGGTGTAGGCTAGAGCAACGGCAGGGTAGGCGTACCCGGCAAAGCTTGGGATTTGCGCAGATTTCCCCTACAAAGGCTGCACCGCGCGACCATTGGCCAGGTATAGTAACCGTGCAATGGCTCGAGCGCATATTTCGTAACGAGGGGTATCCATGGCAACCGGATCTACTGTGTTCCTTATCTATACTGGAGTGGTTGCATTTGCCATTGTCTTGCAAACCATCGTTTTGCTGGTGTTCGCAGTCACGGCGAAGGCCGCTCAACGCAAAATCATGGAACAGGCGGATCGGTTGCACGTAGAAGTGCATACTATTGTCGAGTCCACCGCCAACCTGATGGAAACGCTGGACGACATCGCCCCGCGCGTCCGCTCCATTACCGAGAACGTACAAAAGGCCAGCGAGACACTGCGCCAGCAGGTTGACCACATCGACGGCGTGGTTACGGACATAACGGGAAAAACGCGTCACCAGGTCACGCGTGTCGACAGCATGGTGACGGAGACCCTGGATATGGTCGCCCGCGGCACCCGCACAGTCCAGGACAACATCATGGCGCCGTTGCGTCAGATCGGCGGATGGATGAACACCATCCGCACCACGCTCGATCTGCTTCGCGGCGGTGGAGATCGGCGCTCCGAACGCCGCGCCCGCCGCTACGACGAAGGCTGAAGCGCTGGCAGGGCAAACCGTAACATAAAAAATTTGTCATCCCGAGTGAAACGCTCGCGAAGTGAGCGCGCAATCGAGGGACCTGCTTTTCTGCCGGCACTCCAGCAATCCTGATTTTCTTTTGCGAATCTCCCGCGCCAGCCTACTTCAAAATATTCCTGGCGATGAACAGAACGTTTGCCGGTCGTTCCGCCAGTCGGCGCATGAAGTATGGGTACCACTCCGTTCCGAATGGAACATAGACGCGCATCCGATAGCCTTCCTTCACCAATGCCCTCTGCAGATCGCGACGGATACCGTACAGCATCTGAAATTCAAACGAGTGTTTGTCGATGCGCTCTTGTTTCACAAATTTCTTCGTCGCGCGGATGATCCTTTCATCGTGCGTAGCCAGACCGTGATAGATGCCACTGGTCAGCAGGATTTTCATCAGCTTTATATAGTTGGCATCCACATCCTTCTTCTCCGGAAATGCCAGCGTGGGCGGTTCTTTGTACGCGCCCTTGCAGAGGCGGATGCGAATGCCATCCGCCACGAGCGCGCGAGCATCCTCCTCCGAACGATGTAAGTAGGACTGCAGCACCGCCCCGACGCGGCCGGCGTGGTTCGGCATGGCATGTAGCTCGCGCACCATGTCGACGGTTGCCTGCGTCAAGTCCGTGCCTTCCATATCGATGCGAACGAAGTTGTCGGTTGCAGCCGCATGATCGATCAACTCGCTGACAATCTTGCGCGCAATCGATGGGCTGATGCCCATGCCCATTTGCGTTAGCTTGACGCTGACGTTGGCCTGAAGGCCGCGTTGCTGGATCGCATCCAGCAACTGGTGATAGATTTGCGCGGCGCGGCGCGCCTCCTCTTCGGTGGAAACATTTTCTCCCAGGCTGTCGAGCGACACTGGAATGCCTTCGCGGTTCAGCGCCTCGGCAACCCGCAGCGCATCGCATACGTTCAGTCCCGCGATGAAACGCGCGGACATCTTCCGCCCCATCCGCGAATGTTCCGCAAAGGCCCGCAGGCGCGGGTTCTGCGACAGGGCAATGAACGCGGATCGCAGGACGTTCGTGATCATTCGGCAATGGCCTCAATCAAACCCTCCATTGTGCCACATGATCGGAGGACGCCATCGCGCCGTCGAGATCCACCGCTGCAATTGTTGCAAGGAATGTCGAACCAACGAATCATGCGCCCCGAGCGATGAACTTCATCCGCAGGAAGCGATCGCGCGATCGAGGTCGGCAAGCAGATCTTCTTCGTCCTCAATTCCGACCGAAATGCGCACCAGATCTTTCGGCAGATCGCGTTGCGCCAGCAGTTCCGCGGGAACGCTGGCGTGCGACATGTTGCCTGGCACACTGATCGAGGAATTGACGCTTCCGAAACTGACTGTGATGCGGAACAGCTTCGTTTTTTCCGCAATGGCCTTCGACGAAGCGACCGAACCAGTCGTAAAGCTCAGCACCGCGCCCGCACCGCGCGCCTGCGAGCGTTGCAGATCGTAGCCGCGATCGCATTTCAGCCCCGGATAACACACTCTCTGAATTGCTTTGTGGTTCGCCAGATACTCGGCGATCGTTTGCGCGTTTCGCTGTTGACAATCGATCCGCAACTTCAGTGTCTTCATGCCGCGCAGCAGCAGATAGCAGTCGAACGGCGCCAGCGCATTGCCTTCCGCGTTCTGCACAAAATAGATTTGCTCGGCGAGCGCCTTGTCTTTGACGACGATTGTCCCCGCCGTCACGTCGTGATGGCCGCCGAGAAACTTTGTCGCCGAATGCAGAACGATGTCCGCGCCAAGATCGAGCGGATTCTGCAGGTATGGCGACATGGTGCTGTTGTCCACGCACAACAGTGCCCCATGGGTATGCGCCATCGCGGCCAACCGCCGAAGATCGACCACGCGCAACAATGGGTTCGTCGGCGACTCAACATAGATCAGTTTCGTATTTGGAGCGATCTGCCGCTCAAAGTTCTCCAGATCGCATGCGTCCGCATATCTCGCCGCGATGCCAGTGCGGTTCAGCACTTTGGTAAACAGCCGGCAGGTGCCGCCGTATAAATCGTTGTCGGCAAGAATCGCATCGCCATGCTGCAACAACTTCGTCGCGGTTGTAATGGCCGCCATGCCGCTGGAAAAACAATATCCGTGCGTTCCGTTTTCAAGCGATGCGATCTGCTTCTCAAGCACCGCGCGCGTCGGATTGCCGCTGCGCGAATAATCGTATTCGCCAAATTGGTCCGCGAATTCCTGCTCGAAAGTCGCGGTCTGATAGATCGGAGTGGAGATGGGCCGGAAGCGGTCTCCTGGCGCGGGATCGAAACTTACCAGGCGGCTAGCGAACTTCATGGCCAACCTCTTTCGCGTTCGCAACGCATCCCGCCGCTATCAATGCTTGCTCCAGGTCGCGCATGATGTCTTCCGGCGCCTCC
>JBOGLY010000160.1:0-3644 GCA_050746425.1 Acidobacteriaceae bacterium | reverse complement strand
CTCCAGTCCAACCGACAGCCGGACCAGGCCGTCCGTGATGCCAAGTCTGCGCCGCAATTCCGGATCGAGGTCGGCGTGCGTGGTCGAAGCAGGATGCGTAATCAGAGTTTCCAACCCGCCTAAACTTTCCGCGCGCGAACAAAGTTGCACGTTGTTCAACATCCGAATGGTGGCGTCATACCCTGCCTTCAACTCGAACGCGATCATTCCGCCCGGAGCCTGTTGCTGCTTTTTCGCCAAAACTTTTTGCGAACAGGAATCAAGGCCAGGGAAATAAACCCGCGCAACCGCTGCATGGTTCTCCAGCCATCGCGCAATGATCTCCGCGTTTTCACAGTGCAGCTTCAGTCGCGCCGGCAGCGTCTTCATCCCCTGCAATGTGAGCCATGCCTCGAACGGCGCTTGCGTGGTGCCGATGGTTTTGCGAATCAGCCGGAACCGCTCCAGCAGCTTCTCGTCCTGCGTAGCCAGCGAGCCGCCGACCGTCGCATTGTGCCCGTCGATGTATTTCGTCGTCGAAAGCAGAGAGATGTCCGCGCCGAGTCGCAAAACGTTCTGCAGAATTGGAGTCAAAAAAGTATTGTCGACCGCCAGCAAAATCGAGCGGCGCTTCGTTATCTCCGCAACCGCGGCAATGTCGGTCAGCTTCAGCGTCGGATTGCCCGGCGTCTCAACGAACACAATGCGAGTGCTGGGCGCGATGGCCGCTTCGACGTTGCCTGGGTCGGATGTGTCGACGAACGATGCAGAGATGCCCAGATGGTCCAGCACTTCACGAAACAGGCGCATCGTTCCGCCATAAACAACGTCGGTCAGCACCGCGTGGTCGCCCGCTTTCAACACCGACAAAAAAAGCGTCGTCACCGCGGCCATGCCGGTGCGAAAACATACAGCCGGCGGCGTGCCTTCCAGCGCTCCAATCGCCTTTTCCAGCGCGTCCACCGTTGGGTTTGAAACGCGAGAGTAACTGAATCCCTTGTCGACGCCCACCGCATCGTGGACAAACGTACTGGTCTGGTACAGCGGAAACAGGATCGAGCTGGCGTGCGAATCCAGCGTCCGGCCGCCATGAATCGCGACAGTGGAAATATTCAAATCAGTTGACGTCAAAACACCATCTCCATTCGGGCTGATGCAGTGGTTCCTGGGAAGAAACAGGTCGCTATCGGGACCCCCAGGCGGCTGCCAGAATGAAGATTGAGCCGGGACAACTCAGACTCCAGAAGCTGGCCTTTGACCGCCTGGGGGGCGCATGGCCATATACATTCGAGAACGTTGAGCGGTCGTCACTTGGGCAGGGCTCCAGTACCAGGGAGTTGCTAAATTGTAGCATAGGGATAAGCCGGTACCACCACCCAGGGACGACCCGGTCAGCCTTAGATCGCAGGGAAAATGCTTCTCAAGATCGTACATGTTGGGCACCCCGTACTGCGGGAAACGCCTCGCCCTCTATCGGCGAAAGACATCCGCGGTCCCGCCATTAAAAATCTCATCGAGCGAATGCGAGAGACACTTCGCGATGCCCCCGGCGTCGGACTGGCAGCGCCACAAATCGGCGAATCGATGCAGCTCGCGGTAGTTGAAGATCGCGCGGAGTATCACAAATCTCTCACCGAGGCCGAGCTGAAAGATCGCCAGCGAGCGCCTGTAGACTTCCACGTTCTCATCAATCCGCGCATTGAATTGCTCTCGTCTCCACGTGTTTCGTTTTTCGAAGGATGCCTCAGTCTTCCCGGATTTATGGCGGAGGTACCTCGTTCGCGCTCAGTCCGCGTCACCTGTCTCGATCATCGTGGGCAGCCACGGACCATCGAGGCGGAGGGATGGTATGCGCGAATTCTGCAACACGAAATCGATCACCTCAACGGGACCCTTTACGTCGATCGCATGGAGAGCCGGACCTTCTCAACACTGGAAAACTACCAGCGCCATTGGAAGGACCCGGCACCCAGAAGCTGAAAAGTAGCCACCCGCCATTTGACAGCGTTTTGCTGCAAGTTCTATCCTCGGGATAACAGGAATGATCCAGTTCGCTCCAACCCGCTGCTGTATGTGCTGCTGCTGCTGTTGCTGTAGCCGTGCGCGGGTGTGTCCATGAGCGAATCGAAATAAGTTACCGTTTCGAGCATCAATGGAAACCCACCCGCCGCCAACTGGCCGGGTGGGTTTTTGGTTTTTACCTCGGCAAATTCATCGCAATCGGATTTCATAAGGAGAAAAGACAATGTCACTACGGATTAACGATATCGCGCCCGATTTTACTGCTGAAACAACCCAGGGAACCATCCACTTTCATGAGTGGATCGGCGACAAATGGGCCGTCCTGTTCTCTCACCCGAAAGATTTCACTCCCGTCTGCACCACGGAACTGGGTTCGATGGCCGTTCTTTACGATGACTTCAAGCAGCGCGGCGCCAAAATTCTTGCCGTGAGTGTGGACAAAGTGGAAGACCACAAGAACTGGGTAAAGGACATTCAGGACGTCTGTGGCGCCGAAGTCAAGTACCCGATTATCGGCGACACCGAGCTTAAGGTTGCCAAGCTCTACGACATGCTTCCCGCTGACGCCGGTAACACCTCTGAGGGCCGCACCCCTGCGCTGAACGCGACCGTCCGCAACGTTTATATCGTCGGGCCGGACAAGAAAATTAAGCTGATCCTGATCTATCCTATGTCCGCGGGCCGCAACTTCTATGAGATCCTGCGCGCGCTGGACGCCATCCAGATCACAGCCAGGCATCCGGTTTCCACGCCCGCGAACTGGAAGCCCGGTGAAGACATCGTCATCGGCGGGACCGTCTCCAACGAGCAGGCGGCGACACAGTTCCCCGGCTTCAAGACCGTCAAGCCGTATCTGCGCACCGCGGCCCAACCGAAGTAAAAGGGCGTGCTGTCCAGATTTCAACCCCGCGTCGCTCCTGTGGCGCGGGCTGCGGTCGTCAGGCAAGAGCACCGGTGGTGAAGTGGCTAACGCGCTGGTCTGCAAAACCAGTATTCGCGGGTTCGATTCCCGCCCGGTGCTCCAAACATCAGAACACTTCTGGCTCTGTTGGCATTTCCTTCAATAACAAAAAAATCTGTCATCCTGAGCAACGCGAAGGACCTCGCGTTTCGCCGGAAAACCGCGAGATGGACTGCGGATTAGCTCAATATCAAGCTCAGACAATTCGAATCGCCGTGTTCAGTCTTACGCGTCCCTCTTGATCGATCTCCCCGTCGCTGACATCGAGACGATCACGGACGTGGTACTCTCACGATGAAAACCAATGGGCGAGAAGAACCAGCTTTACTACGGCGACAACCTGGACGTGCTGCGGCGCTATGTGCGCGAGGAGTCGGTCGATCTGGTGTACCTCGACCCGCCGTTCAACTCCCGGCAGGACTACAACGTGCTGTTCGCGGAAAAAGATGGTAGCCGGTCCAGCTCGCAGATTCACGCGTTTGAGGACACCTGGGAGTGGAACATCGACAGCCAGCGCGCGTATGAGGAGATCGTCGAAACCGGCGGTCGCGTAGCGGGCGCGATGCGCGCCTTTCATAACTTCCTCGGCAACACCGACATGATGGCGTATCTGGCGATGATGGCCCCGCGGCTGATCGAGTTGCGGCGCGTACTGAAAGAGACCGGCTCGATCTATCTACAC
>JBOGLY010000159.1:0-7103 GCA_050746425.1 Acidobacteriaceae bacterium | reverse complement strand
GTAGCATTGATTTCAGTCGGAAGTTCATTGAGAAATTCCTTGATGGAGAGCCGCAGGCGCTCCAGCGCGATTCGGACGAATTTGTTTTGCATGGACGCAAGCTGTCCCTGGTCGTTGCGGGTCGCGATCGCCGATTGATACTGCAACATTGTCATCCGCACCATTGGCGCCATCGCCAACCACAGCGGCACTCCATGCGCCAATACTTCTGCGCGCGCCTGCCCCACATCGCCCGCGGCTCGCAGCGCCACCGCGCGTTTCAGCACGGCGCTCAGTTCGTGAGCTTTCTCAAAAGCATCGCAATACGGGACCATAAAGCCTACAAAGCTTGCGAAGTATCCGATTCGGTCCTGTTCCGTCGGGGATGTTGCCTGCGAAGCAAGATGGCTGAATTTTTCCGCCATGATGCGCTGATGCGGAACTATTGCGGGATCCGGCGCGACCGTCGCATATAGAAAGGCCTCGTTGTAGTCGCCAGTCAGTTCCGTAGTGTTGGCATATCCCTGCTGGTTGCGCGTCCCGAGATATGTCGAGGAAATCTCGTGACCGCGGTCGCAGTCCTCGAAAAGTTTCGCCATCTCCACGGCGTGATCGCCGACGGCCTGGGCAGCGCAGAAATTTTCATAATGGGCAGACGCCGTGAGGTTGCCGTCCCAAGCCGCGCGAGCAAGATATGTTGCCGTGGGATCGACGATTCGATGCCGCCAGTGGATGCCGAGCACGCCAGAACATCCGAAATTCTGTGCCCGATTCAGGTCCATTTGAAAGCGACTAGCGCGAAACTGCGGGAACCACATGGAAGGATCGTCCTCGAGCCAGGGAATCGGCCAGCGCTCGCGGCTGCCGAGCTTGCCAAAGGCTTCGCTGACCGGGTCCCAGCCGAGCGAATCGCTTAACGCGGAAAAAACAATGTCCTCCGGCAATCGCTGGTGGAGCGACTGAAAATGGCGGGTTACGCCGCCCCAGCCGGCGAGCACAAGTTGCTTATTCGGAGCGTGGCGTCTTAAGAAATTGCGGGCCTGGAGAAACGGGGTGACGGAGAGCGGAATGTTTTTCTCTCGGCTCTCCCAATTTGCATTCTCATCCTGCCACAGCCAAACATAGTCCACCATGGGATAGCGTTCCAGCAAGTCCGCAAGACGCCGCTCCAGCAGATCGCACGCCGTGGTCGATTCAATAAAACCATTTGGATGCGATAGCGCCTCCGGCGGCAACGCGCGGCGAATCTCCGCCGGATTTTGATAAGGCTCAAAGCCAATGCCGGTGCGGATGCCGAGTTCGTGCGCGAAGCTGAAGGCCGAGCGCAACATCGCCGTGGTGCGCGCTGCAATATCCCAATTGTCCGCGGCGAGTCGTGTTGCGTCAGCGCCAAACGTATCGCTGTCGAAGAACTGCGCCGCGCCCATGGAATAGGTCGATGTGCGCTGCGGCAAATATCCCCAGCTTCGCATCGCACTGTTTTCCAGTGCGGCGCGGTGGCCGCTACCCGCGAATTCAAAGGACAGATAGGATTCCGCCATGGGGCCTGGCTCGTTCTGCGTGTACACATGCATGCCGAACATGTTGAACCGCATCCGCAGCATTGCGGCAAAATAAGCCCGGAAATCTTCTTCGTTGTAGACGCTGATGCAATTGAGGAAGTCCGGCCAGGGCAGCAGCCCCCGAACTGCAAATCGTGGCGAGCCAATCCATTTTTGGCCATCCAGCGGAAGCCGCAGCGATGCAGGTGGAACGATGGGCGCGGTAGTGCCGTCAATGCCGAAGACAAGTCCTTGGCGTTCCAGAAAATCGAACACAGCATACAGCAGCGCCTGTTCGTTTGCGGCGCCAAGGGTCAGGTTCCGACCCGACGCGGCAATTTCATATTCCTCTGAATGTTTGAACCGCGAGCGGTCCACCAGGAGGGTCACCACCACGCTGTCGGCTGAGCGATTTTCTGTGGCCAGAGTCGGTTGCAGCGCCGCGTTTAGCATTCGGAGGCCGCTGAGCAGTTCACGCTCGGCGAGGCGAGTTTTGGCGGAATCGGCGGCAAGGTTGCGGATGGCGATCCGTTGCGGTCGAAACTGTTGCGCGTCTGCTGGAGCATGGGCAAGCAAACTGCCAGCCGAGGCGATTGCGCTTGCCTTTAGAAAATCTCTTCGATCCATGTTGATGTTGTTCCTGAACCCAGTACTTCACAATCCCGCAATTTATTCAAGACAACGATTCCGCTAAGTCGCGATAGGCTGCCATCGAGCGCTCCGAAACGGCGGGTCTGGGATAGGCTCTCGCTGCCGGCTCGACGGTTTTGGAGAGAGCAGGGAAGCGCTTTTCCTGCGGAGCCGATTCCGGGGCGATGAATCAGGGTCAATCGAGGAATGCCGATCTGGGAGCGCGAAATACTTCGATCAGCAGCAGAATCGCGCCGATCACAATGCAGGAATCGGCAACGTTGAAGTCTGGATAGTGGTAGCCAAAAATATTGAATGCCAGAAAGTCGATGACATATCGATATGCCAGCCGATCGTAGAGATTGCCGATCGCGCCGCCCAGCACCAGCGCCAGCGCCACGCTGGTTACGCTCACGCGCCGCCCGGCCCGCCAGAATACCGCCAGGACAATCGCGATGGCGATCAGCGAAAATCCGATCAGCATCCAGCGAATCTTATCGGGCGATGGCGTATCGGCAAACAGGCTGAAGGCCGCGCCATTGTTGTACACGTGCGACAGGTGAAAAAAGCCGGGAATGATCGTGATTTCCTGCCCGGAAATAATGTGGTGAATGATCCACTGCTTGCTCAGCCGGTCGGCTACCACTACCGCGACGGAAATCAGAAGAAGTTTCAGGCGCGCATCGCGCATGCCGCTGGAATGCGAAGCTCCGATCACCGACCGTCCTTTTCCGCCATTGCCACGGCCGCGGGATGGGCCTCGTCAGCTTCATTTGCCGTGGGAGCCGCGCCGATCGCCTCCAGCGCCTTCACGCAGCGCTCGCAGACGGTCAGCCATTTGTGGTTTTCACCCACATGTACGGAATAGTTCCAGCAACGTTCGCACTTTTTTCCGTCCGCTGGCAGCGTCATAACCTTTAGAGTTCCAGCTCCATCGCGCTCGGGCGCCGGCGTTGTTTCAACCTGGGAAACGTTGAACAATTCCTTCAGGCTCGATCCATATTTTTCTAGCAAAGGGGAAAGTCCCGTAGGCACTTCGAGCCGCACTTTTGCTTCCAGCGCTTTGCCGATGCGCTTCTCTTTCCGCGCTTCTTCCAGGCTTTTCAGCACTTCATCGCGGACCGCCAGCAGTTGTTTCCAGTCGGCCAACAACTCCGACGCGGACTCCGGGGCAAGATCTTGCGGCCGCGGAAAGAGCGCTAAATGAACACTCGGTTCACGGCCGCTGGTTGTTGCTGGGGGACCCGGGTAATGCTGCCGCGAATGGAGTGCTTGCCGCACACTCGTCTCACGGCTTTTCGCTGCGGGCAGATATCGCCATACCTCCTCCGCAGTGAAACTTAGATAAGGCGCGATCAGCAGGACCAGCGCCTCCGCGATGCGTCCAATCGCCGTTTGCGCCGAGCGGCGCGCCGGATCGTTGGGCGCAAAGGTGTACATCCTGTCCTTCAGCAGATCAAGATACATCGCGCTGAGGTCAGTTGTACAGAATTCATTGATGGCATGGTATACGCGATGGAACTCCATGTCCTGGTACCAGCGAAGGACCTTGGTCGTCAGTTCGGCGGTCCGCGCCAGCATATATCGGTCGAGCGGCAGCAACTGCTCGAATGGCAGCGCATCCGTCTCCGGGTTAAAGTCTCCCAGGTTGCCCAGCAGGAAGCGAAACGTGTTGCGCAGCTTGCGGTAGATGTCTTCCGCCAGTCTTTTCAGCAGCGGGATGCTGGCGACGACGTCCTCGCGGAAATCGATCGATGCAACCCACAGACGAATAATGTCCGCCCCAAGCTGGTCGGCCACTTCATTGGGGTAGACGTAATTGCCGAGCGACTTCGATAAAGCGCGGCCCTGCTCGTCGAGCGTCCATCCGTGGGTTGCGACTTTGCGATAGGGAGCGGCATTTCTAACGGCCACGGCGCACAACAGAGAAGAATGGAACCATCCGCGATATTGATCGCCCGCCTCCAGATAAAGGTCTGCCGGCCACCGCAAACCAAAGCCCGCCTTGTCTCCCAGCACGGCAGCCCAGCTTACGCCAGAATCGAACCACACGTCGAGAATGTCCATTTCCTTTGTGAATGACTGACTGCCGCAATCCGGTGTCCGGCAAGTTGTTCCCGGCTGCAGAATCTCTTCAGTCGGGTGCGTATGCCATGCCTCCGCGCCTTCTTCCTCAAACAACTGCACCACGCGCCGGAAAATTAAAGGGTCGCGTAGCGGCGCATGGCATTTATCGCACAGAAACAGGGCTATCGGCACACCCCAGATTCGCTGCCGGGAGATGCACCAGTCCGGCCGCGTTGCAATCATGTTCGAGATGCGTTCTTCTCCCCAACTTGGGTCCCAACCAACTTTTTTGATCTGGTCCAGTGCTCGTTGGCGGAACGTTGCCGGAGAGCCATCGGGATTCTCCATCGGCGTTTCCATGTTGATGAACCACTGTTCCGTAGCGCGAAATATCACCGGGTTGTGGCAGCGCCAGCAATGCGGGTAGGAGTGGTTGATATCGATGCGAGCCAGCAGCGCTCCGCGTGCCTTCAGCAGTTCGATGATCGGCTCGTTGGCGGCGAAAACCTTCTTGCCCTCATACTCCGGCAATCCATTGTGCAGCCGTCCGGCGTTATCGACATTGCAGGTGGGGTCGAGCCCATATCGCGCGCCAGTATAAAAATCGTCCGCGCCGTGCGCTGGAGCAGTGTGGACCGCGCCTGTTCCGGTGTCCGCCGTTACATAGTCCGCGAGCACGCCGAGTATGCTGCGACTCAAAAACGGGTGCTGAAATGTCGTGCGCTCCAGTTTTCGACCGGGAAAGCGCGCAACCTCTTTTGTATTTTTCAGGCCGGTCGCTTCGGCAACGAATGTTGCCAGCGATTCCGCCACGATATAGACCTCGCCGTCGGATTCTATCGCGACATAATCGAAGTCCGGGTGAAACGCCACAGCCAGCGAGGCCGGCAAGGTCCAGGGTGTGGTGGTCCAGATGATCGTATTGACCTGCTTGCCCGCAAGCGCCGCATCGAGCGCGCCGGGATCGCTCGTCATCCGGTAGCGAACATACACGCTGGGGCTGGTGTGCATTTCGTATTCCACTTCCGCCTCAGCCAATGCCGTGCGGTCGTGGATGCACCAGTACACCGGTTTCAATCCCTTGTAGACGAACCCGCCTTCCAGAAAATCAAAGAAGGTCTCCAGGGTCCGCGCTTCATACGACTTCGACATGGTCGAATACGGGCGATCGAACTGGCCGAAAATGCCCAAACGCAAAAACTGCTCGCGTTGCAGATCGACATACTTCCCGGCATATTCCCGGCAGGCGCGCAGCACCTCAATAGGCGGAATCTCCAGCTTCTTGCGGCCAAGCTGTTCATCCACTTTGATCTCAATGGGCAGACCATGGCAGTCCCATCCTGGGACATAGGGAGCATCGTAACCGGCCATCGTTTTCGATTTGACGATGAAATCTTTCAGGCATTTATTCAGCGCATGACCCAGATGGATGGGACCGTTCGCATATGGTGGGCCATCATGCAGCAGGTAAACAGGAGAGCCTTTCCGGGCCGCGCGAATCTGTTCATAGAGATGCGAATCCTGCCAGGCAGCCAGCCGTTTCGGCTCATTCTGCGGAAGATTGGCCTTCATTGGGAATTCGGTGTGCGGCAGGTTCAGGGTCGCCTTTAAATCAGGCCCAACGGGCATAGTTTCTCCGAAGCAAATTTTGTCCTACTCCCTTATGATAAATGCATACCTCGCACGAGCCGGTCCTGGGGAGAAACGTATTGGCCGGTGAAGCGTCCAAATCATTATCGTTGTGGGTATCCGTGTCGTTCTCGATCACCTGAGGATTACTTTGGCGCTTTGAGGGTTGCCAGCCGAACATGAACACTGAATCGAATGCCTTGGAAATTGCAAAGGATTTCGGCAATGACGACAAACAGAGCCTGCGTCCCGCATAATCAAAGCAGGCGGGTCGTCCGCGGCGGCTGTGCTTCCCCCCACTCGCCGGCAGTCGAAACATGGATAATGGATGTCGAATCAGCTTCTGATACCGCCTGAGATCGAAGCAAGCCGTTCGCAAATTCTCTCCGAGCCAAAGCTTTGGAGCGCGAGCGCGGGAGATCCTTCGTTCTGGCGCTCGTTGATGGAGAACCTGGGCGCGCGGTTTTTCCCCCGGCCTCAACCCGAGCTTCATCTGAAATCGACGCCGATTCCAGTCGCCGATCCATTCCATCAGGAGCCGATCTGGCGCGGCATTTGCGAGGATTTTCGCGACCTGTTGCTCCCGCGCAAGCTACCTCCCTTGCAGCTTGAATCTCATGCAATCGCGGTCGCCGATCCAATGGCGCGGCCACGGAACCGCAAGTCGAGCCTGCTCTCTATTGGGATTCATGCGGTGGCGCTGGCCATTGTGCTGGCGGCGATCTTCTGGCACCCCAGGAAGCCGATGATCGCACAAGCTGCGCTTCCGCCGAATTTCAACATCACGCCTTTCATGCCGATTGAAGCCAGCCAGCAGGCGATGGGCGGCGGAGGCGGCGGCGGAGATCGTAGTATCGTACAGGCGGCCGTCGGAAAGCTGCCCCCAATCGCAAAGACGCAGTTCGTTCCTCCGGATGAGGTCATTCGCAATCCCAAGCCCAAACTTGCAGTCGCGCCCACCGTGGTGATGCCGGTAAACATTCCGCTGCCGAACAGCAACATGCCGAATCTGGGCGATCCGCGGACCAGCGTGGTGGGGCCGGCCTCGAATGGGACCGGCGATGCCGGAGGCATGGGCTCGGGATCGGGCGGTGGCATCGGTTCTGGCAGAGGCAATGGCTATGGCCCGGGAGAAGGCGGCGGCTACGGCGGCGGCCTCTATCATGTGGGCGGCGGCGTTGCGGCTCCGCAGGTCATTTATGCCGTGGATCCTGAATTCTCCGACGAGGCTCGCCGGGCAAAATACCAGGGCATTTG
>JBOGLY010000158.1:0-7110 GCA_050746425.1 Acidobacteriaceae bacterium | reverse complement strand
TCTCATGCCAGATCGCGGCAACGGAATTCGGTTTGAGGTTGGCGAGCATCACCCGCAGCCGGTAGGTGGGCGTGCCGTTGCCCCATTCCGCTGACCCCACATTTGAGTTGCTCACATTCCCTGGAGCATTGCCACTCACCTGACTGGACTGGGCTTTCGAATTGCCAGCAGACGAATTACCAACGGACGTAGCCCCATTAGGCGCACCGTCCTCAATTCCGGACAGCGTTCCACCGAACAGCCGGCCGGAGATTGCCATAAGTTCCGCGTGATGGCCTTCAATTTGGAGTTGGAGCGAAGCGTTCTTCACCAAAAGCTTCCCCGCTGAAAGCGAGTCGGTATTGAAGGTGCCTGAAACCTCCGGCAGGTCCTGAACTCCCCTGGCCCACGGGTTCAATTGTTGCAGAAACCCGGAGTGGGTGCCGCGCAGAACTGCCTCAAGACGATCGACGTTCAATTTTGGCGTGTGAAGCGTGAAGCTGCGAGCGCAAGGTGGGCGCGAGCTTACGCAGAAGGTTTGCCAGCTAACACTTCCGTCAAACGGCACGCGGGCATAGCTCGCTTTTAACCCGCTCCATTCCACGGCCGTCGGGGTGATCTCCACGTGAGCGGCGGCAATGTGAAACCTCCCCGGAAAAGGTGCAAGCCTCAAGCTGGCATTTAGGATCTGGACCGTTCCGCTCCATTGCGAGGGCTGAAACCATGGTGCCGCCGCATTCGCGAGTGCCTTCATATCGCCAGATGCCGGTGCTACCATGACATCCGAATTTGCTTCCGGCAGCCAATTGGATCGAAGGGTCAGCGCCACTTCGCCCGCGCCCCTGAGGGACTGGATTCCACCGGAGACCATTGGCGAATTCACAGCCCTGGCCAGTTGATTCAGCTTCGCCAAATCGACAGGCCCATCGAGGTTTAGCGCAAGGCCTGACGCTGTGAATGTGCCAGCGATGGCGAGGGGCTTGGTTCCACCAAGTGAGAAGCGAGTTGGGTACAGACTCCACGTTGCAGGCGACACTGGAGGGGCGCCAAGCTGACCGCCTTGTTTCGCTTTCTTTGAGGGTGCGTTAGGCGCGAGAGCGTCGTCCGACGGAATTGCCGCTTCTGCGGTAATTGCCAATGGCGACAGATGCAGTGGATCCGCGACATGCGGCAGATCCAGGGTCAGCGCGGTCGAATGCAAATTTCCCGAGCATGAGTGCAGAGTGTCAAAACCGCGCCACTCGCATTTAACATTGCCTCCTACTTCACCCAATGCGGATGCATCCGAGGCAATTCCAGGATGAATGTGGCGCAACAAATCCAGAAAAAATCCCGCGGAAACGTGTTGCAGCGCGACCTGCATGGATGGCGGGTTTCCCGTTTGCGCGTGGCCCGTATCAATGGAACCTTGCGCGTTCTCGATCGATGAGTTGCGATTCGTTGACTTCACTACCAGGTGTCCGCCGCCCAATGGAGCATCGCAATCGAATGAATCCAGTCGTCGATCGGCCTGCACATACTCCGCCTCGCAATGCACGCCCAAGTCCAGTCGCGATGGAGGAATGAACTCAGCGCGGCGAAATCCTTCTACGTGCAGATCGGCCGTCACGAGCGCTTGCCCAAGAGTTCCGCGTGCGCTCGCGGTCCAGTCCACTGTCCCTCGCCAGCCGCTGTCCTTGCCGTTCAAGAGCCTGCCGATTTCTCCAAGCTGGCCACGTCGCCATTCCAGGTTCACCTCCACGGGAGCATTCTTAAAGGTTCCAGCCGTCTTGACCGAAGCTTCGCCGACAATCTGGCCGGCATCTCCAGGTGTCAGGTCCGTACGTACCGGGCGCGCCTTGATTCGAACGTGCCACTCGTTCCCAGACTGCTTCCAGAAAGCAATGTCCGCGCCTTCGAGCGAGAACGGCAGCTTTTCCGCGCCATGTTTAAAGTTAATGCGAGCGTCTGTCGCCTCCACATAAGGAAACGGCGGCGGGTCTTCGGAGGGTGAACGCCCAGCGGGCGCAGACGTCCGCAATTGCAGCACCGGCGAGTTGCCGATCAGCGACTCGATATTCCACTTGCCATTGCTGTCGCGGGCAAGGTTTACGCTTGGCGAATCGAAATGCAGGCTGGCGATTTCTACCCGGCGGTGCCAAAGCGTACTGGCGCGCAGGCTGGCGGTAACAGTTTCGGCCGTGATCGCCGGTTCTGCTCCGTAGGCCGGCCATTCCGCCACGGTAAGATGATGCAACACGAACGCCGGACGTGGAAACAACGTAAATCCTACCGCGCTGGCATAGACTGGCCGGTGAAGGCCCGCGCCGATCGACTGCAAAATCTTGTGGCGAAATCGATTGATGTTGACCGACGGCGGCACTACAATTGCTAACACCACCAGCGCGACCGCGCTTATCGCCCATACCTTTGCGTAGCTCTTATTTTTCTTCTTTGTCGGCGAAATTTCCGTGCGCATATTGGGTTAGGACCTGACTACTCGATGCGATGGAAGGTCCGACGCCACCGTGTCTGGTCGAAGAAGTGGACCACAACGTGCCCCATGTAACCAATCCGGTCCGCGAAGGATGTCTTGTTCACCTGATCTTCCGACGTGACAAAAGACCAGTACACAAACAGGGGCCGTCCGATGATGTCCTGCCGATGCACAAAGCCCCAATAGCGGCTGTCGAGCGAGACCATCCGGTTGTCGCCCATGGCGAAATAATCTCCGGGAGGCACCACCAGGTTGCCGTTGTGAATGTAGTTCGGCAGGTTCACAGCCCAGGTTGCTGTAACGTCCGAGTCCGGCGGCGGCGGAACAGCAGGGAAATCGTCCCGATACGGATAATAGGCGTCGTTCGGATTGCCGTCGTCGGAAGGCAACGTTGCATACGGCATATTCTGCGGCTTGCCATTCAAATACACGATCCCGTGCTCCATGTGAAGGCGGTCTCCGGGAATCGCGACGACCCGCTTTACCAGAAATAGGTTCGGTTCACCGGGCTTGTAGAAAACAATGATGTCGCCGCGACGAATATTCCGGTAATAAATGAATGGCGCCCAGTTTGTCGGCGGCGCAAATGCCTCCCTGCCGACCAGCACGTGGTCTCCAATCAATAGCGTCTTCTCCATCGACGAGGATGGAATCTCAAAATTTTGAAAAACAAACGTAATGATGAACAGTAATATTACCAGGACGGTACAGATGGACGCGAAAAACTCGAATGGAGTTTCCGATTTTTGAGGGTTGGTAGCGGGTTTCTCTAATTCCTTGCCGGCCAATGGTTTCTCCGATTTAGCGGTCAGTGGTCAGAACCAGCGGCATTTCGCCAGAATCGGCGAAGTAACGCCTAATGCACTGTTCGCTGATTCCTGTTTGCTGCCCTAATGAATTACATGAAAAATACGACCCCAGCGAGCTGATCCAAGAAATGCGTTCCACCATCCCCGTTCGCGGGGCAGTCGATTGCCGCTCACGCCGGTGATTTCCGACCGGCTTGCCGTAACAACCGAAAAATATACGAGGAACGGTTCTCCCACGATATTCTGGCGCGGCACTAAGCCCCAGTACCGACTGTCCAGACTGTCATTTCTATTATCGCCCAGGACAAAATATTCCCCGTCTGGAATCGTCAATTGGCCCTTGTGGACGTCCTGCTGCATCTGCATCCACCATCGACTGATGACCCCCGGATCGATATACGTGGGGGTTGGAAATTCATCGCGAAACTGGTTCGCATACGTTGGGATGTAGAGCGCAAACGGCTCCCGCTGCAGTTGTCCATCGACATATACCAGACCCCGATGCAGGTGCAGTTCATCCCCCGGCACCCCGATCACTCGTTTCACCAAGTACAGCGAAGCATCAACCGGATAGTGAAAGACCACGATGTCGTCGTGCTTCACAGGCTCATACGCCAACAGATGTTTCCATTCGCCTGGCGGCGCAAAAACCGTTTTGTTTACCAGCAGGAAATCGCCAATCAACAAAGTGTCTTCCATCGATCCCGACGGAATGCGATAGGGCTGGACGATAAACGTAAGGACGAAAAGAGCGCCCACCAGAAAAATCAGGGTGGTTTGAATCAGAATGAGGACCTCATGATGATGCTTGGTCCGCGCCGGTGCCGGAACGGCAACGACCATCGGCTCCTGCATTCGTTGGGAGCAGGCTGCGCTCAGGGCTGAATCGGCTTCGCCGTTCATTTTCGTTTCCGTGTATTTTCCTCCGAAACCAGTTCTCCGGATTCTGAATTCGTCGGCGCACCTGAAGCCTGCTTCGCCTCGCACGAACGAAGATGCTGCAATGCCAACCGAGCGGCTTCCTGCTCGGCAAGTTTCTTGCGCGTGCCGGAGGCGGATGCGAGTGTGCTTTCCGCGTATTGTGTCGCGGGCGATTCGAGCACCTTCACTTCAACCACAAAGCTTTTCCTGTGGTCCGGCCCGGTTTCCGACGTGAGTCGATAGCTCGGTTGACCAAGCCCGTGCGCCTGAAAATATTCCTGCAGCATGGATTTATAGTCGCCTACCTCCCCATCCCGCGCAGCCTGCACCACCGCTTCCATTGTTTCATCCAGTAGCCAGCTCCGCACCAGCCGAGTCGCGGACTCCATCCCGCCATCCAGATAAACGGCCGCAATCACCGATTCGACGGCATTGGCCAGAATAGCCGGTTTTGTTCTGCCGCAGCTCTTTTCTTCGCCTTTGCCGAGTCTCAGAAATGCTCCCAGGCCAACTGCCTGCGCAACGTGCGCCAGGTGAGGGCGACTGACGAACTCTGCCCGCAAGCGGGTCCAGGTTCCTTCTCTGAACTCCGGATATGCACGGTAAAGGTGTTCCGTCACCACCATCCCCAGCACGGCATCGCCGAGAAACTCCAACTGCTCATTGTCCGCCTTAAGATCCATCTCTGTCTGCTGTTCATACGCAACGGAGCTGTGGGTAAGCGCCAGATCGAGTAAATCGCCATTGCGAAACTGATAGCCAAGCAGGTGCTGCAGCCGCTCCAGAGAGCGTCGGTCATCGGGGCGAGTTTCCGATGTAGGTGCGTTGTCCTCAGTCTCGCCCGGCATGGCAGAAGCCACCGTCCGTTTTTCCTGAGTGCCGGATCGCTTCTTGGACAAGCCGTTTCGTCTCCTCGGGAGCGAAATGGGGAACCAACGAAATTTGGGTGGCCCAAATCTCGAATTTAAGACCTGGGATTTCGCTGGAGCAAAAGCACAGACGACGTAAGGCGGAGAATCGCTTTTGGCGCAGCCGTTCCTGAAAGAACGGCTCCACATAACTTCAACTCACGACATCACGTTATCTGTGCTTTTGCTCTAAGTCATGCGATCCGCACGTCAGTTCGGGCTGTCCGCTCCATGCCCTGATCCGTCATCCTGCGTTTGTTGTCCCTGCCGCGCCACCTGTGGAGGAGCAAACGGCGCCTTCAATCCGCTTTCCGCAGCCTGAATCGTATCCTGCCTGCCATCGCGTGATCGCATCGCCGCCTGATATTCCGCAATCGCCGCATCGCGGTTTCCTTGGAGGTCGTCAAGCCGGCCCAGATAGATGTACGACCACGCAATGGTGCGTAGGTCATGGGAAACTTTGGTCGCCTGGGTAAAATCCTGCACCGCGGCATCCATTTTCCCGCTCATAATGTTCGCCCTGGCCAAAATGAAATAGGCACGTCCAGGATCACTGGTGTGTTGGTCGATCGCGTGCCGTGCCAACTGTTCCGCTGCGGACGTGTCTCCGGCAATCAGCTTTTCTTCCGCCTCATCCAGATCGGCTGCCTGCGGAGCGACCGGAGTTGCCACGTTCTGGTCGGTCTGCGATGCAAACTGAATGTCCTGCACCCTGTGCTTTTC
Source organism: Acidobacteriaceae bacterium (assembly GCA_050746425.1). Classification (GTDB taxonomy): domain Bacteria; phylum Acidobacteriota; class Terriglobia; order Terriglobales; family Acidobacteriaceae; genus JAKAAZ01. The sequence goes on along the minus strand of JBOGLY010000158.1, from coordinate 1,294 downwards.
AATGTCCGCGTTCATGCCGTAGATCATGATGCCAACCATTTGCGGAAGCGATCTCTGGCTCTGGTCGAACCCGTTCAGTTGATCGTAAAAATACCGGGTCAAAATGAATCCCTGGATCATGTCGTTATGCACTGTCTGCCGACGCACTTCAGCAACCGCATGCTCGTATGCATTCTCCGCCTTATCGACAGCCGCATACTGATTGCGATCGACGTGCGCTGGAATCTTATAAACCGGAACTCCCGTGTCCATCGAGCGCGCTTCAATGGCGCGGATCATGCATTCAGTCACCAGCGTGAGAACGTCGCTTTTATATATGTAAGGCAACGGAGAAGGCTGCACCAGCTCCAATATTGGCCGCAGTTGATTGATCGACTCAGATCGCGCGTAGATCAGCGGCTCCAGCACAAATCGGAGATACGTGTGCTTCACCGGCTTTAAATCTATCTTGCCGTTCGACGGAGAAGACACGACGATATAGTCGCCGCCATACACTCGGGCGTTTTCCTCTCCGGGAGCAATCAGCGGGTCGACAATCACAAGAAATCTGCGATTGCCGCTCGTTGGCGGAGGCTGTTTCAGGTATAAGTCCGTCTGCACCAGCATCTGGTTCATGGCAGCGCGGGCCTTGCTCGCCAGCGCCTCATAAGCGGGGTGATTCAGGACCCAGATAACGTGCAGATCGACGGCCTGAGAAAAGTCTCGCAAGGGCGCCGCCAATCCAACCAGTGTGGCAGCGTCGGGCGGCAAATCGGATGCGCCAACGTTGGTCGTCAACTCCGGCGGAGGCGTCAGAAACAACGCTAGTGATATGTAGGCGGCCAGGTTCACCGAAACACCGTTCATGGTGTGGCTGTGGATATAGGCGCAAAGGCGATCGCGACTGTCGCGCGCAGCCGACGACTGTTCCAGTACCTGGTCGATGTCATTGCGCACTTTCTGGCGTAGAGGATCGGAGATAGACAGACCCTCGTTGTAACCACAGGCATTCAGACCCGCCATCACATCGAACAGCGCCTCCGAGGTTTCCAGTGAAACCGTCGGCCCAGTCGGATCGATCGCGGCTGGGGTTGCGGCGATCTGTGCGGCATTTGGAGGAGGTGCGACAGCGGTTTCCGGGAGCGGAACCGGCTCACCCGATTCGGTGCGGGAAGAAGATGAGACTCCAGATTGACGCTGGGGCTGTGGCGTCGATAAATCTTGCGATGGTGCAGTCGGGGAGGAGGAGCCTTGAGGCGAAGAAGACTGCGCCCACATCGTCGCCGCCAATACCGACAGGGACAGCGGAAGCCCT